>CAYMHN010000415.1:0-3850 GCA_964390235.1 uncultured Candidatus Competibacteraceae bacterium | reverse complement strand
ATATCTTGCGTCCTGGCGCGCGTTTGGTTCGTTTCGGGATCCGAGGTGCTCACAGTTGCGCTGTCTTTGAGTATGGTTCTGGTAATCATCTTGCCCCACTGCCCGAACGACACAGTTGATGCAGATCAAGGACAGGGTGGCTTCAATCGCTGAAAATATTATTTGTATTCAAACCTCGGTGCGGGAAGGTGCGCCATGACCACGCTCGCGATGCTTCCCCCTCCACTGGAACGTCTGTTCGACCGCATCGATGCGGCCGAGCCAACGGATGCCTACCTCAGGGCGCTGCTGGAGATATGGCGCGCCCGGCGTCTGCGGCGATTTCTGCCGACGCGGGCTGCATTGGCCGGAGCTGCCCCTGATCCGGTTGCCGGTCACTCGTTCAGCTTTGTGCAGTCTCAAGTTCCCAGCGATGACTGGGTGCTCGTCGAGGCAGGCGCAGCGGCCCGTTCGATCTTGGGGCCGATTGGTGACGGCCGGCGGTTGACCGACATGAGATCCCGGCGTCTGGCCGTGCATCTGCGCCGGTTATTCGATTTCGTTCGCGAAACGGCAGAACCAATCGCTGCGAGTTTCAGCGAGCGCGGCGTGCCTATCGGGAACCGCTTCGAGGTCATGGTTGCCCCATTGGCCTCGGACGGGCATGAGGTCGATGCGATTTTCGGCGGCATCGTGGCACGAGAGGAAAGATCCACGGTCCGAAGCCGCAAGACCGATCCCTGACACAGTCGCCGGCGACGGCGTGTGCCCGAAAGAGAGAGCCAGTATGACGGAAAAGCTGAAGATCGCCAACGATGGATGGGTGCTTGTGTGCAACGCGCACAAGGCACTTCTGTTGAGAAACGAGGGCGACGAGGTCTACCCGAACCTGCAGGTCGAGCAGGTGATGGAGGCGCCGCCCAATCCGCCCACGCACGAGCAGGGCTCCGACAAGCCGCCCCGGACCATTTTCGCCGGCCGGCGAAGCCCGATCGAGCAGACCGACTGGCACACGCTGGCCAAGCATCAGTTCGCGCAGGAAGTTGCCGAAACGGTGAACCAGGCGCACCAGGCTGCCAAGCTCAAGTCGCTCATCGTCGTCGCACCGCCGCGCACCCTTGCCGATCTGCGCCAAGCCTTGTCGGACGAGGTCAAGGGCGCCGTGGTGGCCGAGATCGACAAGGATCTCACGCATCATCCGGTCTACGAGATCGAGCGTCACTTGACCGGGGCGTGAACGCCGAGGGGCGGCGTGGTGGCTCCCATTTGGAGTTGACTCTGGTCGATGCAGCTGACCAGTTCAAGGCCTAGAGCGGTTCATTGTTTGGACGAATCGTTGGGGATTCCCATTTTGGGCGAACTGTGATTCAAGCTGCATGCTGGAATTGGGGGCCAGCATGCATGGCACGAGCTTATTCGAACGATCTGCGTGAGCGCGTGGTGGCGGCGGTTGGCAGCGGTGAGAGCTGCCGGGCCGTGGCGGCGCGGTTTGGGGTTGCGGCGTCGTCGGTGGTGAAATGGCACCAGCGCTATCGGCGGACTGGCAGCGTGGCGCCGGGCAAGATCGGGGGCCACCGGCGCCGGCTTCTCGAACCGCACCGGGACTTCATCGTCGAGCGGCTGCGGCAGGTGCCGCACCTGACGCTGCATCGGCTGAAGGACGAGCTTGCGGCTCGCGGGATCACGATCTCGCACAACGCGGTGTGGCAGTTCCTGCGCCGGGAAGGACTGCGCTTCAAAAAAAAGCCTGTTCGCCCTTGAGCAGGCGCGCGGCGACGTCGCCCGTCGTCGTCGCCGATGGATATCCTGGGCGAGATGGCTCGACCCGGCGCGCCTGGTCTTCATCGACGAGACCTGGATCAAAACCAACATGACCCCGCTGCGCGGCTGGGGAGAAAGAGGCCGGCGCCTGCGCGGCTTCGCGCCGCAAGGCCACTGGCGCACCATGACCTTCCTCGCCGCCCTGCGACAGGACGGCATCGTGGCACCGTGCGTCTTCGACGGGCCGATCAACGGCCAGGCCTTCCGCGCCTATGTCGATCAGATGCTGCTGCCCGTGCTGCGCCCCGGCGACATCGTCATTCTGGACAATCTCGGCAGCCACAAATCGAAAGCGGTCCGCCAGGCGATCCGGGCCGCCGGCGCCCGGCTGTGGTTCCTGCCCCCGTACTCTCCCGACCTCAACCCGATCGAGCAGACCTTCGCCAAAATCAAGCACTGGATGCGAATCGCCCAGCGCCGCGAAATCGAGGACACATGGCGCCACCTCGGCGATCTCATCACTTCCATCCAACCGGACGAATGCGAAAACTACTTTCGAAACGCCGGATACGCTTCCGTCAAAACATGAAAGGCTCTAGGACTCGACGTCCTCCACCGGCATGGTGGTACCGTCCCGGGACAGCACGATGGCAACCGGGTGCAGCAGTGGCACATGGGAGCATACGATCATCACCATCACCATGATGGGCACGGCCAGGAACATGCCGACAATGCCCCAGATGGCGCCCCAGAAGGTCAGCGACAGGATGATGACGAAGGGGCTGAGATTGAGCGAGCGGCCCATCAGGTTGGGCTCGATCAGGTTGCCGACGGAAAACTGGATCACCCCGATGATTGCGAAGAGGAGCAAGACGGCGGTCCAGTTGTCGAACTGAACCAGGGCCGCCAGGGTCGGGATCGCGGTGGCAACGATCGAACCGATGTTGGGGATGAAGTTCAAAAACACCGTGAGAAGCGCCCAAGTCTCGGCGAACTCCAGGCCGAACGCCACCATCACGATATAGACGAGCACGCCCGTCAGGATGCTGACGACGGTCTTGATCACGATGTAGCGATGCACTGTGCGGGTAATCGACTGGAACATCCGGTCGACCCGGGCCGCCCGCCTGGGATCGGGAAACAGCCTGGCCAGCTTGCCGGCAAACCGCGCCCGCTCGGCGAACAGAAAGCCGACATACAGCACGATCAGGATGGCAGTGGCCAGAATGTAGCCGGCCGAACCGGCGAGCGCCCGGATATTGGCCGCCAGGTCGATGTCCTCAAAGGCCGCCACGAGGCCGGATGCCACGTCCCGGCCCAGCCATGCGAACAGGGAGCCGACAAGCTGTTGTGCGCGCTCCACATAGACCGGTCCGGCGGCGATGACGGCGTCGATCTGGCCGGCGATGATGCGGAACACGATCAGCATCGCGGCAACGACCACCATGAGGCCGATCAGGCTGGCCAGCCAGTTGGGCATTCGCAATGGGCCGATCCGCAGCCGGGCGATACCGTCAAGGCCGGCGCTCGTCAGACTGAACAGCAGCACCGCAATGGCCAGCGGGATCAGGAAGAAGCGGCCCTGGACGAGGATGATGAGCGCCACCCCG
This sequence comes from uncultured Candidatus Competibacteraceae bacterium, assembly GCA_964390235.1. Taxonomy (GTDB): domain Bacteria; phylum Pseudomonadota; class Gammaproteobacteria; order Competibacterales; family Competibacteraceae; genus CAYMHN01. Next base: position 500 of record CAYMHN010000415.1, on the reverse strand, counting down.
ACAGCGGCAATGCCGACAAACCATTGCTGCCACACGACCTGGCGGAAGGATACGGGGCTCATTGCAGGCTCTTTCTGTTCTCGCCGGTCGACAACCGGCAGGCGAGGGTCGATCTGGTCCTTGTGGTCTAGTCCGTGCCGTCGGGTGTCTAGAACATCCGGCCGAATGGAATCGATGCTCAGGGGTGCTCACATCCATTCACAAGGCACAGATAACACGCGCCCGTCCACACGCAAGGCGACGAAAAGAGAGCTTAGCCATGCTTAATCGGAGCATTCTCCTAATTGCTGCAATGATTTTTGCCATGCCCGGTGCCTTGGCGGGCAATCTGGTGGATCTCACTGTCGGCCATTCACAAGTTGTAACCGCCGAGGGAGCGCTCGGAACGGTGATCGTCGGAGACGACCGCATCGCCGATGCAACGCTAGGATCCGGCACCACGATAATCCTGACCGGCAAGGCGCTCGGGTCCACGAACCTGATCGTGCTCGACGAGGTTG
>CAYMHN010000414.1:0-3856 GCA_964390235.1 uncultured Candidatus Competibacteraceae bacterium | reverse complement strand
TTCCACGCTCAGCAGTCGCACCGTGCCGGATTTGACGATATACAGCCCCGCGGCCGGCTCACCGGCCTGAAAAATGGTGTCGCCGAACTCATGGTGGCTGGATTCGGCGCCGGCGGCCAGACGCTCCAGCTCCCCCGGACCGAAGCCCGCGAACGACTCGACGCCGGCGAGAAACTCGACCAGATCGCCCACGGCGCGGGGTCAGCAGACTTCCAGCCGGTGCTCCCCGGCCCGGGTCTTGAGCCAGTCATCGTAGACTTTCTTGGCCACGTCCCGGGCCGTGACCTCGTCCAGCTTGGCCGGATGCACGGCATCGATCCGGAAGATCTCGTGGATCTGTCCGTCCTCGGAGATGAACGGTCCCAGCAGATCGCCGGGGGCGGAGTTGAACAGCTTGGCCTCGACCTCGGGCGGCAGCGCGCCGCGCAGGATCTTGCCCACATGGCCGCCGCTGGAGCGGGAATCCAGGTCCAGCGAGTGCTGCTGCACCAGCTCGGTGAACCGCTCGGGCTCGTCCTCCAGCACGGCCAGCAGTTCCCGCGCCTTGCTTTCCGAGTCCACGGTGATATGGCTGATCTCGATGCTGTCGAATTTCGGCGAATGCAGCCGGAAGTAGTCCTCGATCGCCTGGCGGTTGGTGATCCGGGCCATCATCTTCTCCCGGTACAGGGTCTCGGTGATGTAGTGCTCGAAATCGTCCAGCGTCACCCCCAACGCGTCCAGGAAGGACTGCGCCTCCTGCGCCCGGTGCAGCCCCTCGGCGCGGCGGAACTGGTCGGCCCGCTCCTGGACCTCTTCGTTGCTGACCGTGATCCCGCCGCGCTTGGCCGCCTGCACCGTCAGCTTGGCGACCAGGATCCGCTCGATCAAGGTGTTGAAGGTATTGTCCAGCTTGAGGATCTTGATGAATTCCTCGGCGCTGATGGTTTCGTCGTCGATACGGGCAACCTGCATGATCCGGTTTCCTTGTTGTCGGTGGATATTCAGCTGGTCGCCGCGCGCAGGGGGTCCAGCGCCAGGTCGATCAGCCTTCTTTGCTGCACCACGATCTCGGTGATCGCGGTCATTCCGTAGCGCAGCGGAATCCGGGTGTCATTACCCGGCAAGGTGAAATAGTCCCGCGCCAGGCCGACCCGCCCCTTGTACACCGGGATCGGGTTGTTCTGCGGGCTGCTGGCGGACGGCACGGCGCTGGGGGCGATGAACTCCAGGGTGCCGTCGATGAAGCCGAACCGCTGGTAGGGAAACGCGTTGAACTTGATCCGCACCGCCATGCCCTCGCGCAGCAGGGCGCGGTCCTGCTCCGGGATTTCGATGTGCAGGACGCTGCGGGCATCGGCCGGGGCGATGCCCAGCAGCGGCGCCTTGGCATCGACCTGCATGCCGGGCTGGGCGGCGCCGATCTGGGTGACGACTCCGGCGACCGGCGCCTTGATGCGCAGCAGGCTGTTCTCGTCGATGTCCTCGAAGCTGATCCGGGATGCCGCCGCGGCCTCGGCCCGGGCCAGTCGGAGCGTGACCTCGGCCTCGCGCTCGGCGGTGGCCAACTGGGCGCGCCGCTCCTCCAGCTGGGCGTACAGTTGCAGCAGGCGCTCGGTACGGGCATTCAGCTCCTCCTGGCGCTTGGTGTATTCCTCGTTCAGCTTGACCTCGAACTCGGCCAGTTCGATCTGCGCCAGCTCGGCCTCGGCCAGCTTGCTCTGGTAGTCCCTGAATTTCTCCTCCACCCGGGAGCGGGCGATCCCCCCGCCACCGGGGGATTCGAACAAGCGGCGATGGGTTTCGTACTCGTCCCGGGCGAAAGCCAGAGCGTTCTGGGCGCTGTTGAGCTTGAGGCGCGCGTTATCGAGCTTCAGCCGCTGCTCGTCGGCCAATCGGACCAGACCCTGGGACTCGCGCAGTTCATTGCTCAGTTCGGAACTCTCGATCTGGAATTCGAGCAGCGTTATCCCCTGCTCCAGGGCGCTCTTCTGCAGCGGGAAGGCCCGGTAGGCGGCCTCGGCGTCTTGCAGCTTGAGCTCGGCCAGCAGAGCGTTGGCGGCCAGCTGCATGGCCCCCATGGCATTGATCCTGGCCAGCATATCGCCGGCGGCCACCGGCGTGCCCTCGGCGACATAGAGTTCGGCCAGCTGTCCCTCGATCGGCACGAACACCAGCCGCTCCTCGGCTTCCGGACCCAGGCGGCCCTGGGCATGGACGATGACCCCGGCGCGGCCGAGCACCGACCAGCTCAGCCCAGCCAGCAGCAGGGCAACCAGCAGATAAATCGTCCCCCGGATCAGCCGGGAAGGTTCGGAGGCGAGGATTTCCACCCCTTCGGGACCGTGATCCTCCAACGCCATCGCCAGCGAGGGTTTGGGTTCGGTGCTCATGGTTCAGGACTCCTCGGGTTCGGGTAACAGCCGCAGCTTGTCGCGCAGCAGTACCGGTTCCAGCACCAGACTGAGATCGGTGAACGACTGGCGTTGCAGCCTGACCTCGCCGAGAATCGCGCCGTGCAACTGCCGCACGGTCTCGGAAGGTGGCTGATGCAACAGTACATAGCCTTGCAGGGTCTCATCGATGGCCTGGTAGGCGGCATGCAGGCGCTGGCTCTGGGTCCGGAACGGTTCCGATACGGTTTCCTCCAGGCGCATCAGGCCACTGATGCCGCCGGAATCCCGGTAGGCGCTCCAGTACGCTCGAGCCTGTTCCGTCAGGATCTCGAGGTCGGCCAGCAGGGTCGTCCGCTGTTGCGCCAGGTCGTCGCTCAGCAGGTCCAGGAAATAGCGGTCCCGATCCCGATCCAGGGTCTGGGCGAAGACCAGCAGCTGCGCGCCGAAATCCGCCTGCTGTCGGGCACTGGGCAGCAGCTTCAGGATGCCGGCCACGTGCTCGAAATGGGCCAGCGTGGCCGCGACATAATGGCCGTCGCCGGTGTCGGCCAGCTCCCGTAATAGATCGATGGCCTGCCTGGTGTCACCACTGCCCCAGGCATCCAGGGCCTGCGCATAGCGCTCCAGGGTGGTCGGCGCCGGCAGTTGCGGCCACAAGGCTTCGGCGGCCAGTTCCCGGACCCAGGGAGTTGCGAAGTCGGCGTCGCGCAGCACCAGCAGCGCATCCAGGTCGCCGGCCGCCAGCGCCTGCTGCAAGCTCTCCACTCGGGCGATGTCGGCACCCAGGGCCGCCAGTCCGGTGATCCGCGGATACTGCCGCTCGAACCGCGCCACTTGCAGCATGGCTTCGTCGGTATCCCCCGCAGCCAGTTGGCGGTTCAGGTCACGCCGCAGTTCGTGCAACGCTTGCAGATACACGGTCTGGTCGTTGCGCAGGCTGCGCAGCTGGCTCAGCACCCGGGCGCGCTGCTCCTGGAACGCGGGAACATGCTGGGCGATCTTGACCAGCAGCAGGTCGAAGCCGCTGGCATCGGCATCCCAGCGCTGTAGTAGCGAACTCACGGTCGGTTCATCGCGAAACAGCACCAGCGGGGCGGTACTGCCACCGCGCTCGACCATGAAGCGCTCCAGATCACCCATCCAGGCCAGCAGTTCCAGGATCCGTTCGCTTTCCGGGTACAGCGGGCCGCGGCTCCGGACATCGCCAAGCAGGGCATCAGCGGCGGTGAACTCACCAGCCTCCAGACTTTGCTGCCAGTCCGACACCAGCCACCGACTCAGGGCCTCGGTAGCCAGGGTCTCCAGTTCGGCGTCGCCAGGATAACGGTCCCGGACTTCACCGGCCCGGACCAGACCGGCTTGATACCGTTCCTGCTTGAGCAGAGCGGCGATTTCCCGGTGCGGCGTATCGTACAGGTAATAGCCCAGGCCGGCGATCAGCACCAGGCCGGCGGCGGCGCCCCACACCAGCCCGGGACGCC
>CAYMHN010000413.1:0-3872 GCA_964390235.1 uncultured Candidatus Competibacteraceae bacterium | reverse complement strand
GCATCTGGGAGTGGCGATTGCGCTGCGCGGCGGCGGCCTACGCGGCGGCGGCCTCATCGCTCCGGCCATCCACGATGTCGAGCGGAAATCCCTGGATGAGCTGATGCGCGACCTGCGCGATCTGGTGCAGCGCGCGCGCGCCGGTTCGCTGCGTAGTTCCGAGTTGGCGGATGCCACCTTCACCGTCACCAACCTCGGCGAGGAAGGCGTGGACACCGTCTATGGGATCATTTATCCACCACAGGTCGCCGTCGTCGGTCTGGGCCGCATCCGGGAACGGCCCTGGTCGGTGGACGGCCGAATCGAATCCCGCCCGCTCATGGAAGCCACCCTGGCCGCCGATCATCGCGCCAGCGACGGTCGCCGCGGCGCTCAGTTTCTCAGCGCCCTGGAGCAGGCCTTGCAGGAGCCGGAACAACTATGAGCAATGCAACGCTGGAACAGACCGTACTGCGGATACTCGGCGATATCGCGCCCGACGTGGACCCGGCGGACATCGACCCGCATGAACCGTTCCGCAACCAGTTCGACTTCGACTCCATGGATACCCTGAACTTCGCCATCGCCCTGCATCAGGCGCTGGGGGTCGATATCCCGGAGGTGGATTATCCCCGGATCGGCTCGCTGGACGGCTGTATCGAGTATTTGCGAACCAGACACCCGCCCAGCGCCGGAGGTAGTTGATGACCAATCCCTTCGATTTCGCCGATGAACTCGGCTCAGACGTCGGGAGTCGGTCGGGACACCAAATAGCGGATACAACCGTTCAGCGTCGCGAGCCGATAATAATCTTCCTCCGGTATGGCAAGCCGCAGTTGCTTGGCCAGTGCCGTCACGAAATTCACATAATCCATGGAATCGAGCCCGAACTGCTCATGAAAACTGGTATCGGGCTCGATGCGTGTCGAATCGGCCTCCGGCGCGATTTCGGTCAGCGCCTGATGTACCGCCTGCTTGATGTCGTCCTCGGTCACGGTTCACCTTTGCGATCCACAAACCCGGCTCCATGATAACCATCCCGAGGGCATCCTGGTAAGCAGTCAACGCTGCTTGCGCTGCACCGAATACACATTGGGCAACTGGCCGACGCGGTCGAGCACGCGGCCTAGCTGGGCCAGGTCGGTGACTTCCACGGTCATGTTGATGACCGCACTGGACGTGGCCGGGTCGGTGAGGGTGTTGACGGCGGTCACATTGGTCTTCTCGTTGGCCAGGATCTGGGTGATGTCACGCAGCAGGCCGGAGCGGTCATAGGCTTCGATCCTGACATCGACCGCGTAGGCATCGTGATCCTCCTCGCCCCAATCGACCTCGATGAAGCGTTCCTGGTGAAAGTTCTCCAGATTGACCAGATTGGGGCAGTCCTGCCTGTGGATGGTGACGCCACGGCCCTGGGTGATGAAACCGACGATGGGTTCGTAGGGGACCGGCTTGCAGCAGTTGGCGATCTGGGTCAGCAGGTTGCCGACACCACGGATACGCACCCCGCTGCCGGCGTCCTGGCTGCGCACCTTGCGTGAAATCGGCACGAAGGACTGCCGTGACGGTGGCAGAATCTGTTCCTGCAAGGCCGTGGTGACGCTGCTGAGGATGAGCTCTTCGTTACCAACGGCGGCAAACAGATCGTCCGCCTTGCTGAAGTTGAACTTGCTGGCCAGCTTGTCCAGATCCACCTGCTTGAGACTCAGATCCAGGCGTTGCAACTCGTGTTCCAGCGCGGCTTTGCCCGCCGCGGTGGACTTGTCGCGATCCTGCTGGCGGAACCACTGACGCACCTTGGCGCGGGCCCGCGAGGTGCGCAGATAGCCCAGATGAGGCCTCAGCCAGTTGCGGTTGGGAATGCCCTCCTTGGCGGTGAGGACCTCGACATGATCGCCATTGCTCAATTCATGATTGAGCGGCACGATGCGGCCGTTGATCTTGGCGCCGCGACAGCGGTGACCGACTTCGGTGTGGATATGGTAGGCGAAGTCCAGCGGTGTGGCACCCTGGGCCAGGTCGACGATGTCGCCCTTGGGGGTGACGACATAGACCCGGTCGCGAAACACCTCGGCATTGAAGTATTCGACGAAATCATCGGCGCTGGCCTCGGTGTCCTGCCACTCCAGCAGACGTCGCAACCAAGCGATCTGCCGTTCGAAAGCGGCATCGCGGCCCTTGCCGCCTTCCTTGTAGCGCCAGTGGGCGGCCACCCCGAGTTCGGCATTGTGGTGCATTTCCAGGGTGCGGATCTGCACCTCCAGGGTCTTGCCCTCGGGTCCGATCACCGCCGTATGCAAGGATTGGTAGCCGTTATCCTTGGGATTGGCGATGTAGTCATCGAATTCCTGGGGGATATTCTTCCAGATTGAGTGAACCACGCCCAGCGCGGCATAGCAGTCGGCGATGCTGTCGACCAGCAGCCGTACCGCCCGCACGTCGAAAATCTGCTCGAACGGCAGTCGCTTGCGCTGCATCTTGAGCCAGATGCTGTAAATGTGCTTGGCACGACCGCTGATCTGGGCGTCCACATCGGCTTCGGTCAGCGCCTGACGCAACTGCGCCAGAACGATGTTGATGTAACGCTCGCGTTGGGTGCGCCGTTCGTCCAGGGCATGAGCGATGGTCTTGTAGCTGACCGGATCGAGGCAGCGCAGGGATAGGTCCTCCAGCTCCCATTTGAACTGCCCGATGCCCAGCCGGTTGGCCAGCGGCGCGAACAGGTCCAGAGTCTCCTGGGCGAAGCCGGTCCGCACGGCCTTGGGCAGTCGATCCAGATTACGCATCTGGCACAGGCGCATGGCCAGCTTGATCAGCACCACCCGGACGTCGGCGGCCATGGCCAGCAGCATCTTGCGCAGCCCCTCCAACTGCGCCTGGGTTTGCAGGCCCTGCTGATGCAGGGCGCCGATTACATCCAGCCGCGAAACCCCTTCGACCAGTGCCGCGACCTCGGACCCGAAGGTCTCACGCACCCGGCCCAGACCCAGCTTGCCGGTACTGACCGCTTCCTGCAACAGGGCGGCACAGACGGCGGCGCAGTCCAGACGTAGCTCGGTCAGCAAACCGGCGGCGGTCAGGCTGGAGCGACTGTCCGGCAGGCAGTCCAATACCGTCTGATGAGCCTGTTGCAGACAGGACAGCTGGGCTGGTGCCCAATTGAGGTTCAATTGGCGCAGCCAGTGGTCGAAATCGGTGCTGATGGAAGGCGATTTGGCCAGGGTCACCATGTCAGGCTCCAGGCGCGGCGCGCGGTGGTCGGAATTCGGATGAGCGTGATGCCGATGGATCGGCCAGTAATTTAGCAAATACCAATATTAGCAAATACCATGCCATGAGCCTGGTGCCGTGGCGGTCGCCGATTCAGCACCCGATGCGTTGCTTGACATAGCTGCCGGGCGCGGGTTCGATGATCTGGAGTCGGCCATTGCCGGGTAAGCGGGCAGCCACCCGATCTCCGGCATGATCCCTAGCCCAGCACAGCCAGTCCAGCCACCAGGATCCGGTCTGGTGGCGGGCCTGTTGCAGCCACCCATCGGCTGATTCCGGTCGCAATTCGTTGGTCCAGTAACCATATTTGCCGCTGGCGGGTGGGTTGATGATGCCAGCGATATGCCCCGAACCACCGAGCACGAATCGCAACGGACCGCTGAACAGCCGCAAGCCGCCGTAGACCGAGGTCCAGGGAGCGATATGGTCGTCCATGGTGGCCACGGCGTAGATCGGACAGGTGATTCGGCCCGGATCGATCGGCTTGCCGAGCAGGGTGATGCCGCCCGGTTCCCTGAGCAGGTTGTTCTGATACATATTGCGCAGATAAAAGCTGTGCATGGCCGCTGGCATCCGGGTCGAGTCGGAGTTCCAGTACAGCAGATCGAACGGGAACGGCTCCT
>CAYMHN010000412.1:0-3894 GCA_964390235.1 uncultured Candidatus Competibacteraceae bacterium | reverse complement strand
GCTGCCACGACCGCTGCTGCCACCACCGCTGCCGCCACCGCTGCCGCCACCGCTGCCGCCACCCGAGCCGCGCGAGGCATGGGCATCGCTAAGCTGCAACAGCGCGGGAGTGGCATAAACCGCACCCGCGGCCAGGGCGATCCGCACCAGGGCACGGCGACGGCTGGGATCGGTAATCTCTTCGGAAGGGTTCACTATCGGGTTCAAGGGTTTCATCGCTATCTCCACATTTCATCCAGTCGATTCGGGTGGACATCCGCGGGCCGATCGAGCGGTCCGCATCAATCACCTCACCCCTGATAACGGCTCATCCGTGGAATTATTCCCTGGCTTTTTGCACGGCCGGGAGGCACTCACTATACTGAGCGTTCCTCACGGCCAGGCAGCATGCGGCGATGCCCTCCTCCACCAAGGTCAGTGATCAGCGCCGGCGGCGAGCACAGCTCAAGGCGCAGGGGTTGGTCTACATGCGTGGCTGGGTCACCGCGGCCCAGGCCCAAGCGATACGCGGCATCATGGCCAATGTCTCGGTGACCTATGAACCCAACCACCGAACACCCGTGACCGAAGAGCCCGCTGCCGAACCGGACAGCAACCGGCCGGCGCGGCGGGAACCAGCACCCGACCAGCACAAGTCGCTGAAGCTCAAGCGCAAATCCCCACACCTGGAGGCCTGGACCGTGTGGCTGGGCGACGACGAACTCGGCACGGTTTACCGGCACCGGGTCGATGAAGGCGAGCAATCGATCTCGGTCTGGGTAGCCTACCGGCCGCGCGGCCACAATACCCGGCACGAGACCCGCGACCATGCCATCGAGGCCTTGTTGCAGGAGTACACTGCCATTTGAGGCCGTGGCCACCCGACAAGAAACCACCGGACCGCCACGCCGGACAATGATTCAAGTGAGACATGCCCGGCTCAGCCATCCGGAGCAAACGCCCTATCCAGCATCTCTCGGATGCGGGTGAATTTCTCCCTGGGTTTGCCGGTGGGCCGGCCCCGTTCGATCTCCGCGGCATCGATGCGGTGCCAGCCTTCCAGGGTCACCGGTATCACGCCCCGAGCCCGTAGCGCGGGCATCAGGGACTCAAGGCCCGGCTTCGCGGACCCGCGCAGTGCCGGCAAGTCGGCGAGCAGGCTCTGGACGGTCTCGATACTGTCGGCGCGGTTGGTGCCGATGATGCCGTTCGCCCCGCGCTTGAGCCAGCCGGTGACATAGACGCCGGGCATAACCTGACCGGCATCCAGGACGCGGCCCGCTTCATGGGGCAAGGTTCCAGTCCGCGCAGCGAACGGCAGGCCAGCGATTGGCTCCGCGCGGTAGCCGATGCTGCGAAACACCAGTCCGCAAGCCAGGGTCTCGATGGTCTCCGTCGGTTCGGCCACCTGGGCGAAAGCCGGACCCGCCAGGCGGTTGCGCACCAGGGTCATGCCCTCCACCCGGTCTGCACCTAAAAGATTGCGCGGACTCAGGCAGAAACGGAAGCGGACGATGCGCTTACCGGGGACTGCCATGTTGCCCGCCAAATCCTGGAACAGCTCCACATTCTTGGCCGCGTTGCCGCGGTCCGCCAGTTCCTCCAGGCTTGCCGGGTTGAGGGGACAGTCCTCGGCCAGGGCGACACAGCCGGCGATCGATCCCAGTTCGCGCAGTTCGCGCGGGGTGAATTTCGCCTGCGCCGGGCCGCGCCGCCCGATCACCTGGATCTCGCGCACCCTGCTCTCGGCCAGTACCTCCAGCGCGTGGGCGGCGATGTCCGTGTGGCGCAGTTCATCGACGGACTTGGCGAGGATGCGGCAGACATCGGCCGCGACATTGCCATGGCCGACGACCACGGCCGTTTCCTGGCCGAGATCGAAGGTCCGGTCCCTGAAGTCCGGGTGACCGTTATACCAGCCGACGAACTCCGTGGCCGCGTGGGCATTGGGCAGTTCCTCGCCGGGGATTCCCATGCGGCGGTCATCCGAGGCGCCGCAGGCGAACACCACGGCGTGATACGCGGCACGCAGTTCCTCGACGGTCAGCGTCTCGCCCACGGCCACGTTGCCGAAATAGCGGAAATCCTCGGAGTCGGCGATCCGCTCGAACACCCGGCACACTTCCTTGAGCTTGGGGTGGTCGGGGGCGACTCCGCTGCGCACCAGGCCGAACGGCGTGGGCAGGCGCTCGAACAGGTCCACCCGCAGCGTAGAGCCGGAGTCCAGCAGGGCCTCGGCCGCGTAGAAGCCGGCGGGTCCGCTGCCGACCACGGCGACCTGGAGGGGTGTCGTCATGCGGCGGCGATCTGTTCCGGTGAGTGCCGTGATCCGCCCGGGGGCTCAGAACCCGAGTTCGGCGCGCCTGGCGTCGGCGGTCGGTAGCGGCGTCCGCTTGGCCTTGATGACCGGCAGCTGTTTGGAGCGCTCGGCGTTGATGGCGATCCACACCTGGTGCTCGTCGGGCATGTCCATGACGTCATGGATGGCCTGTACCGGACAGACCGGAACGCAGGCGCCGCAATCGATGCACACCTCCGGATCGATGTAGCTGCGCTCCGCGTCCGTGTGGAAACACTGCACGGGGCAGTGTTCCACACAGTCGGTAAACAGACACAGGCGGCAGTTGTCGGTCACGATGTGCGGCATGGCGCCCCCCGGGCCGGCGAGATGGATGCGCGGTAACGCATCATACCCGTTGCACGTCGACCAGGTTGTCGGAGTAGGCGCCCGCCTGCCCCAGATTGGCATGCCGGGGCGGCGTGGTCGAGTTGACCGCCGTGCCGGTGCGATTCAGCCCCGGCCAGTGGCCGACATTGGTCATCAGCAGGCCGGCCATCACGTCCTCGCTCAACTCGGCGCGCGCTTCGAACGAGCCCCGCCCGTTGAACACCTTCACGTAGCTGCCGTGCTCGATGGCGCGGGCGGCGGCGTCAGCCGGGTGGATGACGATCAGCTGTTCGCCCTGGCGCCGCTGCTGCACCGGCTCGTTGGCGTACTGGGTGTTGAGAAAGGCATGGGGCTTGGGCGACACCAGGTTGAAGGGGTAGCGCTTGGCCAGATCGCGTTCGGGCGCCTCCAACGGCGGGATGTAATCGGGAACCGGATCGACCGGGGTTCCGGGTTGCATGGCCTCATAGCCGGAGCGCCACACCGGGACCACGAAGTTCCCGCCGGCCGCCGCGCTGGATTTGAACTCGCACTTGCCGGAAGGGGTCTTGAAGTTGCCCTCGGCGTGCGGCTTGCGCGTGTCCGGAGTACCCACGTTGAGGCGCATCCAGCCCCGTTCCTTGAGCTGGTCCAGGGTGATCCCCTGCATCTGGGGCGAGTCCCAGTCGTAGGAGCGCAGCAGGGATTCATCCTCGCTCAGGCTCCAGTACTCGTCGTCGAAGCCCATGGTCCTGGCCAGCATGCGGAACAGCTTGAAGTTGGAGACGCATTCGCCCGGAGGATCGATGGCCGGCTGGTTGAGCATCACGTACAGGTGCCCCCAGGTGACCATGAGATCATACTGCTCGGCCTGCATGGTGGCCGGCAGCAGCAGGTCGGCATAGCGGGCGGTATCGGTGATGAACAGCTCGCTGACCACGGTGAACAGGTCGTCCCGCTTCAGTCCCTCGACTATCGTGCCCGCGTCGGGCGCCTGGGATACGGGGTTGGAGTTGTACACGAACAGCGACTTGATGGGCGGATCGAGTTGCATGGCACCGGTCAGGGCGGCCCCGAGATCGAGTTCGTTGACCACCCGGGTGCCGGCCGGGATCCAGTCGGGCCGGCACATGAAGTCGAACTTGAACGGGAATTCCCAGATCGGCATCTCCACCGTGCCCCCGCCCACATGGCGCCAGGCCCCGACCAGGGCGGGCAGAGCGGTGATTGCCCGGATCGCGTCCCCGCCCCCCGGGCTGCGCTCCACC
>CAYMHN010000411.1:0-3897 GCA_964390235.1 uncultured Candidatus Competibacteraceae bacterium | reverse complement strand
AGCAATGGCGCGCCTCGCACCAGGCTCAGCAGGGCCGCGTCGCGCGGTCCGGCGGGCACCGCCGACAGGTGTTCGCTGGCCCGGGCCACGGTGACGCCATAGCGGCTCTGGTACAGGGCATACAGGGCATTGGGCAGTTCCCCCAGGGTATCGAGGTCGGGGAACCGCGCCTGGGACAGGCTGATGGCCTCGACCATGGCCGGCGTACCGTTCAGATAGCGCACCCGGTCGATGCGCCAGACCGGCGCGCGCGGCTTCAGGCCCAGGGCGGCGGCCTCCAGGGCATTGGCCCGGGCACGGTCCAGCGCCAGCAGTTTGGAATCCGGCAGCTGGCGCTCGCCCTTGTGGTCGTGGATATGGAAGAACTGGAACAGGGAGCGGGCGTTATCATGGCGCGCGACCAGCGTGCCCCGGCCCTGCTGGCGCACCACCAGGCGCTCGGCCGCCAGGGCGTCCAGGGCCTTGCGCAGGGTGCCCTGACTGACGCCGTATTCAGCGGCCAGCGCCGTCTCGCTGGGCAATAGCGCCCCCGGCGGCCACTCGCCACTAGCCACCCGCCGGATCAACCGTTGCTTGATCCGGGCATACAGTGGTCCTGCCTTCGGGGTCTGGTCGGTCGGCTCCATCATTGTTCATGGATTGACAGTCTTGTATAGGATATCTTATATAAGAAAAAAACTTCATCCCCCAACTACCATCAGAGACCAACCCGCGATGACTACCCATTTCATCCGCCACGCGCCTCGGGACACCGTCGGCGTGATCGTGGTGGAAGACGTGCAGGCCGGCCAGGAGCTGACCGGCTGGGTCATGGATACCGACGAGACCATCACGGTCACCGCCCTGGACGCCATTCCGCTGGGTCACAAGATCGCCCTCAAGGACCACGCCGAGGGCGAGACCGTGATCAAGTACGAGAACGACATCGGCCGCACCATTGCCCCGGTGAAGACCGGCGAGCACCTGCACGTCCACAACGCCAAGACCAAGCGGTGGTAACCATGAGCGATTTCACCTTTCACGGCTACCGACGCGCCAACGGCCGGGTCGGGATCCGCAACCACGTCATCATCCTGCCGCTGGACGACCTGTCCAACGCCGCCTGCGAGGCCGTGGCCAACAACATCAAGGGCACCCTGGCCCTGCCCCATCACTACGGCCGTTTGCAGTTCGGCGAGGATCTGGAACTGCATTTCCGCACCCTGATCGGTACCGGTAGCAACCCCAATGTGGCCGCGGTGGTGGTAATCGGCATCGAACCGGGCTGGACCGGCCGGGTGGTCGAGGGCATCCGTGCCACCGGCAAGCCGGTCGAGGGCTTCGCCATCGAGGGTAACGGCGATCTCAAGACCATCATGCAGGCTTCGCGCTGCGCCAAGGACTTTCTGCACGACGCCTCCGAGCTGCAACGCGAGGCCTGCCGCGCTTCCGAACTGTGGATCTCGACCAAATGCGGCGAGTCCGACACCACCTCCGGGTTGGCCTCCAACCCCACGGTCGGCAATCTGATCGACAAGCTGGACGCCATCGGCGCCACTACCTGCTTCGGCGAGACCTCGGAACTGACCGGCGCCGAACGGATCTGCGCCACCCGCGCGGCCAGCCCGGAAGTGGCCGAGAAGTTTCTCAAGACCTGGCAGGCCTATATGGACGAGGTGATCGAGCCGCACAAGACCTCGGACCTGTCCGAGTCGCAGCCGACCAAGGGCAATATCGTCGGCGGCCTGACCACCATCGAGGAAAAGGCCTTCGGCAACTTGCAGAAGATCGGCAAGAACGCCAAGTTCATCGACGTGCTGAAACCCGCCGAGGCCCCCGCCAAGGGGCCGGGGCTGTATTTCATGGACAGCTCCTCGGCGGCCGCCGAATGCGTCACCCTGCAAGCGGCGGCCGGTTTCGCCGTGCACCTGTTCCCCACCGGCCAGGGCAATGTGATCGGCAACCCGATCGAGCCGGTGATCAAACTCACCGCCAACCCCAGGACCGTCCGCACCATGAGCGAGCATGTCGATCTGGACGTGGCCGGCCTGCTGCGCCGCGAGCTGACCCTGGATCAGGCCGGCGACGCCCTGATCGACATCATGCGCCGCACCTGCAACGGACGCCTTACGGCAGCCGAGGCGCTGGGCCATCGCGAGTTCGTGATGACCAAGCTGTATCGCAGCGCCTGAATCATTCATCATGACGGCGCGGCACCGACCGCGCCAATTACCACCCCTGGAGGAACGCCATGCGCAACACCCTGATCACCCTGGCGGCCGTGCTGGCCATGGGCACCGCCCAAGCCGAATACCCCGAACGGCCGATCAACTACATCATCCCCTTCGGCCCCGGCGGCGAATCCGACATCACCGCCCGCTTCCAGCAGTCCTATTTCCGGGATCTGACCGGCCAGGAACTGGTCATCCAGTACCGACCCGGTGGCGGCGGCGCGGTGGGCTGGGCCCAGCTGAACAGCCTGACCGGCGACGGTTACACCATCATGGGCACCAACCTGCCGCATATCATCCTGCAACCCATGCAGCAGGACATGGGCTATACCACCGACGACCTGGTCAATGTGTATTTCTTCCACTATACCCCGGACGCCGTCCTGGTGCCCATCGACAGCCCTTATCAAACCCTGGACGACCTGATCGAGGCGGCCCAGGCCACGCCCGGCGCCCTGACCTTCTCCGGCTCGGGCACCTACTCGGCCAACCATGTGGCCAAGGAACGCTTCGACACCATGGCCGGCATCACCACCACCTACATCCCGTTCGGCGGCACCGGCCCCTCGGTCACCGCCCTGCTCGGCAATCAGGTGACCGGTTCCTGGGGCTATACCACCGTCGGCGCCCAGCACGAGGGCCAGGTGCGGATGCTGGCCGTGGCCATGGAAGAGCGCCACCCGGCGTTTCCCGAAGTACCCACCTTCCGCGAACTCGGCTACGATCTGGTCAGCGGCGCCTATCGCGGCATCGGGGTGCCGGACTCCACCCCGGAAGACATCCGCCAGCGGCTGTCCGATCTGATCGACCAAATCAACCGCGATCCGGCCTTCGAGCAGCAGATGCTGGACGGCGGTTTCGCCATGCTCTACGTGCCTTACGATCAGGTTGATGCCTTCCTGGCCGAACGCAAGACCGAACTCGAAGCCGTCGCCAAGGAGATGGGCATCCAGTAATCGATGGAATGACCCGCCGTGGGTCTGGAATTCCTGCTCGACGCGCTGACCCCGGCCAATCTCCTGCTGGCCCTGGCCGGCGTGGCCGCCGGCACCGTGATCGGCGCCCTGCCCGGCCTGTCGGCCACCATGGCGGTGGCGGTGCTGGTACCACTGACCTTCGCCATGGAACCGGCCTCGGCCCTGATCGGGCTGGGGGGGAGCTATACCGGCGCCATCTACGGCGGCGCTTATGCCGCCATCCTCGTCAACACCCCCGGCACGCCCTCGGCCATCGCCACCACCTTCGACGGCTATCCCCTGGCCAAGAAGGGGGACGGCGACCTGGCCGTGACCATCGCCTGTCTGGCCTCGGTCTGCGGCGGGGTGATCGGGGCACTGTTCCTGCTCACTCTGTCGCCGCCGCTGGCCGAGATCGCGTTGCGCTTCGGCCCGGTCGAGTATTTCTGGCTGGCCATGTTCGGCCTGACCCTGATCGCGGCCCTGTCCGAGGGCAGCTTGCTCAAGGGTCTGGTCGGCGCCTGCCTGGGCCTGCTGCTGTCCATGGTCGGGGTCGCGGTGGTCGGCGGCGACATCCGCTATACCCTGGGTTCGACCAAGCTGCTGGGCGGGGTCGAGATCATCTCGGCGCTGATCGGCCTGTACTGCATCCCGGTGCTGATCGACATGGTCGCCACCCCCGACCCGCACCTGCGGGTCAGCGGCCGCGCGCGCGGCTTCCGGCTGCGCGA
>CAYMHN010000410.1:0-3912 GCA_964390235.1 uncultured Candidatus Competibacteraceae bacterium | reverse complement strand
CCGCTCCCCCACCGCCTGCCGCCCCACCGGCGCCACGCAGCCGCTGGCCGCTGGCGGTTGCCGGCGTGGCGGTGCTGGCCATCGCCGTCGGCGCTTACCTGTATCTACAACCGCCCCCGGAAGAGCCCCGGCTGGCGCAGGCTCCGGAACCAGCACCCGTGGCGCCTCCACCCCCCGTTTCCGAACCGCCGGTCGCGGTGGTGACTGAACCGACACCACCTCCCGTGGAGGAACCGCCGGAGGTGGCGGTTACGGAACCACCCGTCGAGCCGGTGGTGGCCGTACCGACCGAACCGCCCATCGAGACGGTGGAACCGGAACCGGTCGCGCCACCGGTCAGCGTGGACAGCTATCTGGCCGAGGCCCGGGCGCTATTCGAGGCCGGCCAGCTAGACGCGAGTCTCGACGTGCTCGATCAGGGCATCTCGGACCTCGGCGATGACAACCAGTTGCTCGCGTTGCGCGCCGAGGTCATGGCCCGCCAGTCACTGCTTCAAGCGCGGTCCTTGCAGAATCGGGGCGACCTGCAAGGGGCCATGGATCGTGTCGAGCAGGGTCTGACGCAGGCCCCCGAGGACTCCGAACTGCTCGCCTTGCAGCGCAATCTGCGGACGACCCTGGAAGAACGTCACCGACTGGATCAAGCCTCGGCACATATGGCCCGTGCTCGCGATCTACTGCAAACCGGTCAGCCGGATGCCGCTCAAACCGAGGTGGATCTGGGACTGCGTCTGCTTCCTGAGGATCGCGGTCTGCTGACCCTGAACGAACGGATCCGCACGTCCCGCATCGACCGACTGTATGAACAAGCATATCAGTCCTACCAGGAAGACGATCTGACGGCCAGCGAGACCCTGATCATGCAGGGTCTGGCCCTGGCCCCTCAGCATCGCGAATTCATCGATTTGCAGAACACGCTGGCTGAAGAACGGCAGCAACGTCAGCTGGAAGCCGCGCTTCGGCAACGCGAGGCGGAGCTGGCTGAAGTCCGTGAGCTGATCGCGGCCGGTCAACTGGAAGCCGGTGCGGTCATGATCGAGGACGCCCTGGGCCGGTATCCGGAGGATGCCGAACTGCTGGCCTTGCGGGCCGAGTTGGATGCGGCGCTGACCGAGCCCGAACCGGAAACCGAACCCGATCTTGACCGGATCGGCGAGGAACTTGCCGAACTGGTCGATCGTTTCGGCCTCAGTCAGATTCAGCGCTTTCTGCAAGAACAGCGCGCCGTCCAGGCCGGGGCCGCGGACAGCGAAGCAACCACGGATGAGACTTCTCGGCCGCCCATCGAAACCGAAGAACCGGAAGCCGAAACTGTCGATGTCGCGGCTGCCGATATATCGGACGACTCCCTGCCCGCTGTTGACGTAGCACCGGATACGGAAGTTCCAGATGCCGAAGACATCGTCGGAGATGCCGAAACCGACCAGACCGTCGCCGAAACCGCACCGACCGAGGAACCGGATGAGCCTGCTGACGAACAGCCGGAGATCGAACGCCTGCTGGCCGAAGCCGATACCTTCATGACCGAACTCAAGCTCACCACCCCCAGGGGGGGGAATGCCTACGAGAACTATCAGACCGTGCTCCGGCTCGATCCCGACAATACCGCCGCCCGGCGTGGCATCGATACCATCATCGGGCGCTACCTCCAGTGGGCCCGCAGCCAGCGCGACCGCGGCGACTTCGAGCGCAGCCTGAGCAATATCGACCGAGGCCTGAGCGTTCAGGCCAACCACCGCGAGCTGCTCCAGTTGCGTGAAGATGTGCTGGCCCGGCAGGAAGCCGCCCGTCGGCCGGCCGTGGTCGCCGAACCGGCACCGGCAGCCCCGCCGCCCGACCCCTGCGCCATCGACCGCAGTTCGCGCGAATGCTGGTGCCAGTCTTTCCGAATGTTCTGTGACTGAACAACCCACCTGGCGCTACTTCAGCGTATGCTGAAACTCACCGACCTCAGCCTGCGGCGCGGCGACAAGCTGCTGCTGGAACAAGTCTCGCTGACCATTCATCCCGGCCAGCGGGTCGGCCTGGTCGGCCGCAACGGCAGCGGCAAGACCAGTTTGCTGGCGCTGATCCAGGGGGAACTGAGCGCCGATGCCGGCAGTCTGGAACGGCCCGCCGGCTGGACCCTGGCCCATGTCGCCCAGGAAACCCCGGGTCTGCCGATTCCGGCGATCGAGCATGTGCTGGACGGCGACGCCGAACTACGCCACAACGAGACCGAACTGGCGGCAGCCGAACGCGACCACGACGGTCATCGCATCGCCACCCTGCACGCCCGGCTGGACGCCATAGCCGGCTACAGCGCCCGGGCGCGAGCCGGCAAGCTGCTGGCTGGTCTTGGCTTTCAACCCGGTCAGATCGAGCAACCCGTGGCGACCTTCTCGGGCGGCTGGCGGGTGCGGCTGAATCTGGCCCGAGCCTTGATGTGCCGCTCCGATCTGCTGCTGCTGGACGAACCGACCAATCACCTGGACCTGGACGCGGTGATCTGGCTGGAGCAATGGCTGCGCAGTTACCCGGGGACGTTGCTGCTGATCTCCCATGATCGGGATTTCCTCGACCGGGCGGTGGATGCCATCGCCCACATCGAGCAACGCACGATCCGGCTCTACACCGGCAATTACAGCGCCTTCGAAACCCAGCGGGCGGAACAGCTGGCCCAGCAGCATGCGGCCCATGCCCGCCAACAGCGCGAGATCGCCCATCTGCACAAGTTCATCGACCGCTTCCGGGCCAAGGCTACCAAGGCCCGCCAAGCCCAGAGCCGGCTCAAGACCCTGGCGCGCATGGAGATCGTGGCGCCGGTACATCTGGACTCGCCGTTCCGCTTCGACTTCCGAGCGCCGGACAAGCTGCCCGACCCCCTGCTGCGCCTGGAACGGGTGGCGACCGGCTACGCCCGGCAGCCGGTGCTGAATGGCATCAATCTCAGCCTGCAACCTGGCAGCCGACTGGGTCTGCTGGGCCGCAACGGCGCCGGCAAGTCCACCCTGATCAAGCTGCTGGCCGGCGAACTGCCCGCTCTGGACGGACGCTGCGACACGGGTCAGGGGCTGGTGACCGGTTACTTCGCCCAGCATCAGCTGGAACAGCTGCGCCCGGACTGGAGCCCGCTGCGCCATCTGCAGCAGGCCGACCCGGCGGCCAGCGAGCAGGCGTTGCGCAATTTCCTGGGAGGGTTCGGGTTTGCCGGCGATATGGCCCTGGCCGCCAGCGAACCGTTTTCCGGTGGCGAGAAAGCCCGTCTGGTGCTGGCCCTGCTGGTCTGGTTAAGGCCCAATCTGCTGCTGCTGGACGAGCCGACCAACCACCTCGACCTGGACATGCGCTACGCCCTGACCCTGGCCTTACAGGACTATCCCGGCGCCCTGGTGCTGGTTTCCCACGACCGCCACCTGCTACGCGCCAGCTGCGATGGTTTTCTGCTGGTACACCAGGGTCGGGTGCAACCCTTCGAGGGCGATCTGGATGACTATCGCCAATGGCTGGCCGATAACGAGCTGCTCGACGAACCCGCCGATCCGGATCGCCAGCAGCGCGGCGAAACGCGGCGCGAGCAACGTCGCCAGGACAGCGAGCGCCGCCAGCAACTGGCGGCCCGACGCCGCCCTTTGGAGCGGCAGTTGCGCGCGCTGGAGCAGCGCCTGGAAGTGCTGGAGCGCCGGCGCGACGAGCTTGACCGGTCGCTATCGGACCCGGTGTTGTACGAGCCCGCCAACAAATCCGAACTGATGCGCTTGCTCCAGCGCCAGACCGACAATCGCCGCGAACTGGATCAGTGCGAGGCCGACTGGCTGGCCATGCAGGAGGAACTGGATGCCATCGCCGCCGACTGACTAAGGTGAATTCCACGAAAGACCGTAGGGTGATGAGATGGTCTCCTCCCCTTCCTCAACGGCGTCGTTTGCGCCA
>CAYMHN010000409.1:0-3913 GCA_964390235.1 uncultured Candidatus Competibacteraceae bacterium | reverse complement strand
GGGCGCGCGCAGCAGCAAGCCATCGCCCGCGGGTTCGGCCTCGATCAGCGCCATGCGCGGCAAGCGGCGCTGGGTCAGAAACCGACCCTTGGCATCGACCACCATCCAGCGCCGGTCGTGCTCGACCCCCAGTGGGTTCAGGCGCAGCCGTTCGGCGGCGATCCCCCGACCGGACTTGAGCGGATAATGGTACAGTCGGTTGATCCGCATGCGTTCCTACAGCAGCTTGCGGCCCCTGACGGCGGCGATGCGCATGCGCAGGGCGTTGAGCTTGATGAAACCCTCGGCATCGTGCTGATCGTAGGCACCGGCGTCCTCGCCGAAGGTGGCAATGCTGGCGTCGAACAGACTGTCCTCGGAACGCCGCCCGGCGATCATCACATTGCCCTTGTACAGCTTGACCCGCACGGTGCCGTTGACCGGGGCCTGGGAGGCATCGATCATCTGCTGCAACAGCTGCCGCTCCGGGCTCCACCAGTAGCCGTTGTAGATCAGGCTGGCATAGCGGGCCATCAGCTCGTCCTTGAGATGCGCCACCTCGCGGTCCAGGGTGATGGACTCGATCGCCCGGTGGGCCTTGAGCATGATGGTGCCACCGGGGGTCTCGTAGCAGCCGCGCGACTTCATGCCGACATAGCGGTTCTCGACGATATCGATCCGCCCCACCCCGTTGGCGCCGCCCAGCTGATTGAGCCGGGCCAGCACCTGACCGGGACTCATGGCCTGGCCGTGGATGGCGACGATATCGCCCCGCCGGTAGTCCAGATCGACATAGGTCGGCTGGTCCGGGGCATGCTCGGGCGAGACGCTCCACAACCACATCTCCTCCGGCGGTTCGGACCAGGGATCTTCCAGAATCCCTCCCTCGTAGGAAATGTGCAGCAGATTGGCATCCATCGAATAGGGATCGACCTCGCCATGACGGCGCTCGACCGGTATGCCGTGACGCTGGGCATAGGCCAGCAGGCTCTCGCGGGAGGTCAGGTCCCAGGTCCGCCAGGGCGCGATGATCTTGATGCCCGGCTCCAGGGCGTAGGCGCCGAGTTCGAAGCGCACCTGATCATTGCCCTTGCCGGTGGCGCCATGGGCGATGGCATCGGCCCCGGTCTCGCGGGAGATATCGATCAGCCGATTGGCGATCAGCGGCCGGGCGATCGAGGTGCCGAGCAGATACTCTCCCTCGTAGACCGTATTGGCCCGGAACATGGGGAACACGAAATCGCGGGCGAACTCCTCGCGCAGATCGTCGATGTGGATTTCGCGCACCCCCATGGCCTGCGCTTTCTCGCGGGCCGGCTCCAGTTCCTCGCCCTGGCCCAGGTCGGCGGTGAAGGTCACCACTTCGCAGCCATGGGTATCCTGCAGCCATTTCAGGATGACCGAGGTGTCCAGCCCTCCGGAATAGGCCAGTACGACCTTGTTGATCTCTGTCATTATGTCCTCTCGTGGTTCGGTCGGTTGCACCCGCGACTCAGCCCGGCGGCCAGCTCATGCGGCGCCCCGCCAGCAAGTGCAGGTGGATGTGGAACACGTCCTGGCCACCATCCCGGTTGCAGTTGATCAGGGTGCGGTAGCCAGCCTCGGCGAAACCCTGCTCGATGGCGATTTGCCGGGCGGCCAGATACAGCTGGCCGATCAGCTCGGCGTCCTCGGCTTGCAGATCGTTCAGGGTGGCGATCGGTTTCTTGGGCACGATCAGAATATGGATCGGGGCCTGGGGATTGATGTCGCGGAATGCCAGTACCCGGTCGGTCTCGTAGACGATGTCGGCGGGGATTTCCCGGCGGATGATCCTGCTGAAAATGGTCTCGCTCATCGCGGATGTTCTCCTCACTGAAGCACACGGCGGCCGCTGAACGCCCGGGCCAGAGTGCCACCGTCGACATAGTCCAGTTCGCCGCCCAGCGGTACCCCATGGGCGATGCGACTGGCCTGCACGCGGTGTTCCCTGGCCAGTTCGGCAATGTAATGGGCGGTGGCCTCGCCTTCGACCGTGGCGCTGGTGGCCAGGATGATCTCGCGCACGCCGCCGCTGGCGAAGCGCTGCTCCAGCTGATCCAGGCCGATCTGCTCGGGACCGATCCCGTCCAGGGGCGACAGCTGGCCCAGCAGCACGAAGTAGCGGCCGCGGAAATCGGTCGCCTGATCCACCGCCAGCACATCCACCGGATTCTCGACTACGCACAGCAGGCCGTCATCGCGCCGCTGATCGGCGCACAAGGCGCACAGTTCGGTCTCGCTCAGGGTGCGGCACAGCCGGCAGTGGCCGATCCGCTCCAGGGCCTGTTGCAGCGAGTCGACCAGGCGCCGCGCGCCGTCGCGGTCCCGTTCCAACAGGTGAAACGCCATGCGCTGGGCCGTCTTCGGCCCCACCCCGGGCAGACAGCGCAGACTGTCGATCAGCCGCTTGAGCAGCGGCGACTGGTTCATGGGGACTCAGAACGGCAGCTTGAAATCGGCCGGCAGGCCCATGCCGCCCGCCATGCCAGCGAACTTCTCCCGGGTGGTCCGTTCGACCTTGTGGACCGCGTCGTTGACGGCCGCCGCGACCAGATCCTCCAGCATGTCCTTGTCATCGCCGAGCAGACTGTCGTCGATATGGACACGACGCACCTCGTGTCGGCCGGTCATGACCACGCTGACCAAGCCGCCGCCGGACTCGCCGGTGATCTCCATGCTGGCCAGTTCTTCTTGCGCTTTTTGCAGATTCTCCTGCATCTTTTGCGCCTGTTTCATCAGGTTACCGATACCGCCTTTCATAGCTGTCACCTCGTGTCAGGCTGTCGTGAATTCAATCCCGTGGCCGGATGCTGTTCGGTCTGACTCGGGCCTGAAAAGCATCTTGCAAATCGTGCACCACCGGATCCTGTTCGATCAATTGCCGTGCCTCCTGCCGGCGCTCATCCTGGCGCCGGGCGTCATGCTGGGCCGGGGTTGGTTCCAGCGGCTCCCCGACGGCGATTTTCAGTTTCAATGCACGCCCCAGGCGTTGAGCCAACGCTTCACCGAGCTGGGTTTCGATCCGTTCGGTGCGCAAGCTGGCATGGCCACTGCCCACCCGCAAGGTCAAGCGCCCCTCCGCATAGTGCTCGACCACGCAGTGACGTGCCAGTTGAGAGGCCATGCCGGACAAGGGCAACTGATCGACCAACTGCCCCCACTGCTCCAGCAGGCCGCGGATGGAAGCATCATCTCCGGGCGAGGCCGCGGCGGGGGTGGACGGAGCAGCAGCCACGACCGCGTTTCCCCGCGCAGAGGCCGTGGACGGAGTAGCGGCCACGACCGTGTTGCCCTGTCCGGACGAGGTAGCGTGCTGCTCGTCAACCGGGGTAAAGCACAGCATCCGCAGCAGAATCATTTCAAACGCGCCGCGCGGCTCCGGCGCCAGTGGCAGATCGCGCCGACCCAGCAGTCCGATCTGGTAATACAGCTGCACATCCTCCGGTGCGATCTGCTTGGCCAGGGCATGCAGGCTTTGCGGATCGGCGAGTTCATCGTCCAGTTCGCTGTCAGGCACCACTTGCAGCACCGCGATACGCTGTAGCAGGCTTAGCAGATCGCCCAGCACCGCCTGGTAGTCCGGAGCCTGCTCGGCCAGTTCCGCAATCCGTGCCAGGATCTCCGGGGCATCGACCCGGGCCAGGGCTTGCAGCAAGCCGAGGGGATGCTGCGGGTCGACACTGCCCAGCATGGCGTTGACCGCGGCGGACTCGACCCGTCCGGCGCCGAAGGCGACGGCCTGATCCAGCAGGGTGAGCGCATCGCGCATGCTGCCATCGCCGGCGCGGGCCAGCCGGGTCAGGGCCGCGGGCTCGGCGGCGATGCCCTCCCGCTCCACGACCATGCGCAACTGATCGGCAATGGCACCGACCGACAGCCGTTTGAGATGGAACTGCAAGCAGCGCGACAGCAC
>CAYMHN010000408.1:2868-3914 GCA_964390235.1 uncultured Candidatus Competibacteraceae bacterium | reverse complement strand
GACGAGTTGCACGGCGATGCCAACCGGATCGACAAACAGACCGGACTGACCGAGACCGGCGAGGTCGTGCAGGGCCGCGGCGATACACCCAATCGGCATGACATCCTGACCGGATCCAATCCGGACGGGACCGCAGCGGCGGGTATGACCTGCGAAGACTGGACGAGCAACGGCGAAGGCAGTGCCGTGGTCGGGCATCATGACCGCATCGGCTTGCGCGACGATGCGCCGTCCCGGTCCTGGAATTCGTCCCACCCCTCACGCGGCTGCGGGCAGGAAGACTTGCGCGCGACCGGTGGTGACGGCCTGTTCTACTGCTTCGCGGTGGATTAGCCGCTCCACGCTCCCACCCGGTGTCAATCCCCTTCATATAGCGTGATCGTCCCGGGGGAAAGAAGTTGATAGGTGGTGAGCGTGCCTGGTACAACCAGTACAGTTAGCGCTGGCGATCCCGCGAGAACTTCCGCAGGAATTCTCGTCGATGGCAGCGGTGGGTGATGTGCCAGACAAGGTCAGCGACGGGAGCCAGCCGCCGCGGACGTCCGATCAGGGTCCGGGCCACGCGGCTGGCTCCCGTTCGCCGGACCGCTTGGTTCGACCCGCGTTCGTGGTTCCATTGTGACAAGCTGCCCGGCGAATCGACCGGCTTGAGTCTGCTGGATTGCGGCGTGGTACCGGCGCAGATCTCCTCCATGCGAATCCAGGATGGTCGCCCGGTTCCGTCGCACCTCAGAAACGATTGGATCGTCAATCATCGGGGTCCTCCATCAATTCGTCGGGTGTGCAGATCGTGGGCAATTCGTACCCGAGCGATGCAGCGACCGCCCGCAGTGACGGCAGTATTTGCGCGTTGGCGATGTGTGCACAATTCCAAGTCAAAAGGAAATCCATCCCGTGGCGGATGGCAAGCGCGATATGCGAGGCATCCGTCGCCGCCTTGGCAGGAATGGCTCCCGAAGCCAAGAGGGCATCGGCAATGCGAGTCGTCTCCTCGTCAACCGCGAGGACGTGCAGGCCAGTCAGGAGTTCGCAGCGTCGACGCGCCA
>CAYMHN010000408.1:0-2858 GCA_964390235.1 uncultured Candidatus Competibacteraceae bacterium | reverse complement strand
GCAGCCTCGTCCCACACGAACGGCGAGACGAAAAGCTCGAAGCGTGGCGCCCGCAGTTCCCACCAGATTCGCGTCGTCTCCTGCTTGCCGGCGATCACCACGTCGCGGGAAGGCCTTGCCGCAAGGAAGCTCGGGATCGTCGTTTCAATGTAGACCCGTGGCATATCGTGACTTCATCAGGTCGAACGCCGCGCTTGAGCGGCGCCGCCCGCCGAAGCTACCGCGAAGCGCCGCCGCGCTTTCCCCGGCGTCCGCTCGAAGCGCTGGTTATACGTGATGCCTCCTCTGCGATACTCAGCAAGCCGTGCAACGCATCATTTACAGCCTTTGATGTGGGAAAGGCCTTTGCAATGTCTGGCTCAAGTAAAGCAACCGATGTCCCTTCTCGTGCCTCGGCGTAGAATTTCCCACGCTCGAGTTTCGAGAAATCAGAGCGTTTGTACTTCTTACGCATTTCGTCTTTAGCCTTCTTCATACAATTCTCGCTCGCTTCGCGTGACTAATCGCGCGGTGATGACTCGAATCGTGCCCGGGCGGTAAGTGTGGCACACGGAGAGCAACCGACCCAAGCTTGAGTGACCGAACGTAATGTAACGATCCTCTTCGTCCGAGTGGTCTGGATCAGGACCTGATAAGGCGAGAGGGTCGAGAAACACAGTCGCCGCTTCGTCGAAGCTGACCCCGTGCTTCTTGATATTCAATGCCGCTTTAGCATCATCCCATTCATAGTCCATGTCAGGGCACCGACTGTCCCATCACGTATAACTATATTTCAACAACCAACCCCTGTCGCGTTACAACACGACACTTTTGACGAATAACATTCATCAACACCGCTAAGTTTCTGATGTTCTTGGACCAGCAGCGTTGTTATACGACGATAATCCAGGGAGACAAACACGACAGGGAAACCCGTCAACCACCCGGTCTTCCGGATTGTCGCTGCGCGCAGCCGGTTGCCGCGGCGGTGCTCGCGATGTTCGTGGGCGGAGTGTCCGGTAAGCCGGATCGCCTGGGCGGTCATGCTTGCTTCTTCCTGAAAGCTGCGGGAGGTTTCCGGTTTTTATAGTCGAGCCTGCCGGAATTGTCAAAGCCGGGCAGCGGGTTACGCTCCGCCGGCAGCCCGCGCCAGACTCGATCACCACCGGATCGGGTCAGAACCCCATCAGCAGGGTCGCCCCGAACAGCGGCGCGGGATCGAACGACTCCTCGCGCAGCTTGTTGCCGTTGGCGTCCTCGACGCGCAGATCGCCCGCCACGATCGCACCCGAGTACAGGTAAAACGACCCGTTATCCGAGAAGTCGGTGGACGCGCGCAGGAATACCGGCACGCCTTTCTCCTCGCCGACGCCGTCCGGCACCGGACCGTTCTCGCTCAGG
The DNA here is from genome assembly GCA_964390235.1 of uncultured Candidatus Competibacteraceae bacterium. GTDB lineage: Bacteria > Pseudomonadota > Gammaproteobacteria > Competibacterales > Competibacteraceae > CAYMHN01. The sequence continues at coordinate 1,478 of CAYMHN010000408.1, read as the reverse complement.
CGGAACCGCTGGCTACGATAGGCGGCGCCCAGGCCGAGGTTCCAGCCGTTGTCGAAGCGGTAGTCGATTTCCAACCCCGCCGGACCCGCCGGGCCGGTGGGCGACGGATTGACCAGGCGCCAACGCTCGTTCAGGCGCCAATCGACGGCCAGAAACGGGAAGACGCTGGTCTCCTCGATCCGATCGTAGATGCCCAAGCCGAAACCGAGGCGACGGTCGGGCGCGAACACCCGCGTGGCGCTGAAGATGCCGCCATAGGCCAGCGATTCGCTCCAGTCAGCGCCGTTCTCGCGCAACCAGTCCACCGAGGGCGTGACCCCGTAGAACCAGCCATAGCCCCCGTTGAACACCAGCGGCACACTGAAACCGATGCGCTGCACATTGCCCCAGGGCGCGCCGCCGAAGACGGTCCGGTCGGAAAAATCGTAGTCGAAGTAGTTGTAGTGCAGGGTCAGGCCGGCGCTATGGCCGGCGCCGAAGCCGCCACGCACCCCGGCGCTGGACAGGACACCCCGGACCTCGAAGTCGCCGCCGTCATCGATATCGGTATTGCCTTGCCATAACGGCGTGACCGAGAAGAACGGGCTCCACCCCTGTGCACAGGCACCGGAAGCGAGCATCAGTGTTGCCGCGAGGATCGTCGCCGCGCGAAGAGTGAGCATCATGTTTTTCTCCTGCTTATGAAGTCGATTGCGGAAGCTTGTTCTACGATTCTGTCAAAACCCGCACTCTCCGGATCCGGCGGCAGGCCGAACTCGGCCGGATAGCGCACCGCCTGCAGATACAGCCCGGCCGCCGGGGCGGTGATGCCCGCCAGCGCGCGATCGCGCGTCGCCAGCACCTCGGCCGCCCAGTCCGGAGACCGTTCGCCGCGACCTATGGCGAGCAGCATGCCGACGATGTTGCGCACCATGTGGTGCAGAAAGGCATTGGCCTCGATTTCCAGAATGACCCGGTCGTGCTCGCGCCATACCGCGAGTTCCCGCACCTCGCGCCAGGGGGTGCGGGACTGGCACTCGCTGGCCCGGAACGCGCTGAAATCATGCTCGCCCAGCAGGGACTGACCGGCTTCCCGCATGCGCTGGGCATCCAGCGGATAGTGGTACCAGGTGGCGCGCCCGTGGTGCAGCGCGGAGCGCGCCGCGCGGTTCAGGATCAGATAGCGGTAGCGGCGGGCCAGGGCCGAGTAGCGGGCATGGAAGGCGTCCGGGACGATCCGTGCCCAGCGCACGCTGACCGTGGCCGGCAAATGGGTGTTCACGCCCAGCACCCAGGCGCGCATGGGCCGCTCGGCCGGGGTCTCGAAATGGATCACCTGCTCCATGGCATGCACCCCGGCGTCGGTGCGCCCGGCGCAGATCGCCGTCACCGGGTGATCCGCCACCCTGGCCAGGGCCTGTTCGACGCAACCCTGCACCGTGGGCACCCCCGGCTGCTGGCTCTGCCAGCCGCGAAAGCTCCCGCCATCGTATTCCAAA
>CAYMHN010000407.1:0-3916 GCA_964390235.1 uncultured Candidatus Competibacteraceae bacterium | reverse complement strand
TATCGACGCCACTACCTTGCCCTCTTTCTTGGCCCAGTAGGGCAGCGTACCCGGCACCCGACTTCTGCGTTCGAACTCTTGCTCGGACAACAGCAGCAAATCAACGCCGACACCCACACGACCGATCGCACCCTTGAGGCGCAGGTATTCGGCCGCCTTGTCCGGCAGTTCACGCTCCACGACCAGCAAATCCAGGTCGGAGGCGCTATCCGCGTCGCCCCGGGCATAGGACCCGAGCAGGATGATCCTGATCGGTTGGCTGGCTTCGGCCGCTGCGCGTCGGGCCGCTTGCGTGATTTGTTCAGGGGTCAACATGGCTTGCCCTCCAACTCGTGCCGTTCCCGGACAGAGTATCGAGCAAAATCACTTCAGCGCATCCCATTCCTCCGGCGAAACCGCGGGCTCCAGAAGATCGTCCTGCATTCGGACGGTACCGGTGAGTCTGGGCGATGGTTTTTGCCGGGGTAGCGCATCGCTGACCCGCCCGTCAGTCTCCGATCCGGGTTCTTCCACCAGAACCCGGACCCGAAGCCGGGTTCCGTCGGGGATGTTGCCCGGGATACGCAGCATGTTGTGCTTGACGACGGTTTCGAATTCGATGGCACGCATGGCGATGTTTCCGGTCAAGGAGCTTTGGTCATGAGACATGATAATACTTCGACCCCTCTTCGGCATGTCCATTCAGGACCTCCCACAGCAGCCCGCGTAGCCCGCGTAGGATGCTGGTGAGGAACGAACCGCATCACTCGCGACTCTCCCGACCGATGCGGCACCAAGTCACCGCATCCTACCCGTGCTCACGATTCCTTGTGCTGGCCGAAGATATCCTCGAAAAATTCATCCTTGTTCAGGGTGCTTTGCCATGCGCGGTGTCGTTTGATGCTCTCGATTCGCCGTACCCGTGGAAGCGTCATGAAGCGAACGGCCTCGACCGAGCCCAGCGCGTCGATCAGCGCCCGTACGCCTTTTTCAACCATCACATCTTCATCTTGATAGCGCGCCGCCTTCATCTCAATCGCTCCTTTTCGCAATAGGCCACCGGATTGCCGGTCCATATAGTTACCACATATCGGGCACATTTTTTCAGCAAGCGGTCGTCCGTGCTGACGAATGCGTCGCTCGACTGTTCCGCGAAAGCCACGTGCGCGGCATCCGCCACCCCGAAACCGGCCACCACCAACTCCTCGGCCCGTTGTCTGGCCACTGCATGTTCGGCGACCACACACGCCCCATGCCGATCAAGCATCGCTTGCAGGACCGATCGTTCGTAGATATCCGGAATAGCCGCAATTTCTCGACGGTGTACCGGCGACACCAGTAATCCGTATCGACTCCGCTTCACTTGTGAAAGTATCAGGTTGACCGCATCGGTCTCAAGGCGAATACGCAGCTGATGCTGGTCGTCGAAGGGACGGCTCAACGCACAAACATCGAGATAGAGCAACGTTGGTGCGGGAGGCGTCATCAGGTCAAGCCCGGTAATGCCGGATTCACATGGATGTTCTCGCGCCCGGTCAGGATCGGGTTGAAGCCCGCGCCCAGAGCGATCAGCGCGCCGACCCGGCCGCGGATCTCGATGCGGCCCTTGTCCGGCTTGATCAGCCCGTTGAGCATCTTCAGCAGCGTGGTCTTGCCCGCCCCGTTGCGCCCGATCAGCCCCGGGCATTCACCGCGGCGCAGCTCGAAGGACACATCATTCACCGCCCGGAACTCGTCCGGGCGCAAGGTGGCATGGCGCTCGGCGCTGCGCCGGCCGGGCACCAGCTCGGCGGCGATGTCCTTGACCCCGTACCACAGCGACTTCTTCAGGTCGCGGCAGAACGTATTGCTCACGCCCTCGACGCGGACCAGGACTTCGCCCGCCGGGGCGGGCGGGTTGTCAGCTATCGGGATCATGGTCTGGCTGCTGCCGATCCGGAGTGTGGGCGCGGAATGCGCTTGCAGTGTTGCGCAAGGCCTGCAGCCACGCCTCGCCGTCGGCGCTGTCCAACACCGGGTCACACAGAGCCAGGATCGATTCGAAGTCGTCGATCCGCTCGAACAGCGGTCGGCTCTGTTCGGCCACCTCGGCGCCGAAGCGCTGGCGTACTTGGCGCAGCAACATATTGCATGCTGGTTGAAAGCTCTGTTTTCGGGCACGCTGCCGAGTGGACTCCGGATCGGGTCGCTCGCGAAACTGCCAGAAGTCGTCCGCAACCAGGGGGTACTGTTGCTGGAGCGTTGCGAGCGATGCCGTCAGGATGGCTTCCTTCCGTATGCTCTGTTCCAGTTCTTCCGCCTCGCGGCGCTTCCATTCGTCGCTTTCGGTATCCGATTCGGGTCCGGCTTTCAACCGTGCCAGCAGATCTTCACCCTCTCTGTCACAAAGCTCGATGGCCATCCGCTCGATGCGGACCGGGTCATGCTGGTTATCCTGCCAGAAGAAGAAGCGATAGCGATAACTGCTGTCCCAGGCACGCTCGAAGTCCCCGGCCAGCGAGCCCATGTCGGCGGCTCGGGTCGGTTGGGTGAGGTACTGTAACCAGGACAGCACATCAAGGCGCAGTCCATAGTCGCGCCAGGGTCGGAACCGGCGGGCGATCGCGATGAACCACCGCACCCGTTCGAGATGCGGATCGGGATGCGGTTGAATATCCAACGGTTCCCGCGCCAGCGCCTCCTCGAGGGCGAAGCGCAGATGATATTCCGGCCATTCCTCCAGCGGTTGCCAGCGCAAAAAGCGTTCCCGGTGCTTCAGCTCAGCGGCTCGCTGCAGCAGAAACAGGAAGGCGCCGGTCGCGAAAGTGTCCGGCAATCCGGGATGGAGATCGCCCAGTTGCTCCCGTAACAGTCCATCGAGCCAGTCGATCGGCAACACACCGTCCGCTTCCGCCAGCTGGTTCCGGAAGAACGTGTATTCGCACAAGGCGTGCTGTGGCGTGGCGTCACCCCATTTGTAGAACTGCATGGCGAGCGATAGCGTCCCCTTGGTGGGGTCGATGACGTAATATTCGTACCAGCCTCTGGTGGACATGCGGGATCGTGATCAATTATCAGGACATCGGATACGGCCGTATCACTGCCCGGTCACAGGCGGATACCGGTCTGATGAGCAATGCGCACGATGGGACGCGAATCGTCAGGCGTTTCGATGACCACATCGACCTTGCGCTCGCCGATGCGCCGTTCCAGCAGACCGAGAAAGCGCAGCTTGCACTGCCATAGCCGCACCGTTTCATCCGCCTGCCGATGCGGGGGCCGAATCAGCAGACCGATATCCCCACCGCGCTTGCGATCATCGACCCGAGAGCCGAACAATCATACATCGGACGGTTCGCCGAAGACTTCTGACGCTGTCTTGCGAATGGCCTTGAGCTGTTCCGTAGTCAGTCTCATGAGCATGGAGTCCGGATTCAACCGCGTGCCTATTGTAACGCCTCGATCACCGCGAGTACGTCTCGGATTTCGGAACTCACAGCCGCACACGCTCGCGTTCGATTCAGCCATGTTGCTGCAAGACCCGCAGCCAAGCCTCGCCGTCGGCGCTGTCCAGCAGTGCTTCGCCCGGGTCTTCCGACAAACACAGCAGCCAGTCGATCACCCGGAACAGTTCCAGTATATCCTCACGACTCCAACCTCGCCGGTACAAGCTCTTGGCCAGTGTTAACTTGGCAGGGCTTCCTTCCAGAGGGAGTCGTAGTCGTCCATACCCGTCATGCCTCGCCGTGGACGGCGCCGCGCAATGCCTCCATCACCCGGTCCTGCTGCTCCGGTCGCAGATCCGCCCCCATCGGGATGCTCAGCACCCGCTGCGCCGTTGCCTGCGCCACCGGCGTGCAGTCCGGGCAGCACAGGTCGCGGTAGGCCGGCTGTTCGTTGAGCGGCAGCGGGTAATGCACGGCGACCGGGATGCCGGCCCGCTGGAGGGTTTCGCGCA
>CAYMHN010000406.1:0-3920 GCA_964390235.1 uncultured Candidatus Competibacteraceae bacterium | reverse complement strand
ACTTGCAGCTTGTGGCCCGCCCCCGAGTCGCTGCGCCCGTAGCTCCGATCCTCGGCCAGCGCGCTGTCGATCAGCGCATGATAGGCCGCCGGCGCGAGGAAGAAATTGATGAACCCGGGTCCGGCGATCTCCACCCGCTCCAGCCAGCTCGGATCGGGCAAGCGGGCAACCAGCCGCTCCGCCAGTTCGCGCGGCTTGCGCCGTGCCGGTTTGGCCAGCAGCAAGGCGATATTGCTGGCGAAATCACCATGGACCCGGTCACGGGTCCGGTCGATCTGGATCTCGGGGGCGATCAAGTCGGGCAGTTCGCCGGACTGGCATAAAGCGCTGACGGCCTCGGCAAGGCATTGCCGTAACTGCTGTTTCAATGCGGCTCCTTGATCGGGATTGGCTGGGTGAACAGCATCATTTTAACCGGCCGAGCGCCGGGCTAGAAGCACGGGCTTGTGGACCAGGGCATCGAACTCGGTCTGGGCGACGGCCGCCTCGTCCAGCAGCCAGTTGCGAAACGCGCCGATGGCGTGCTCCTCTTCGCGCCCTTGCAGACAGACCACATAGTAAGCCACCTTGGATTCGCTGTGGACATTGAACAGCTTGACCAGACGCCCGGCGGCCAGATCGTCGGCCACATGGGCGCTGCGGGCCAAAGCCACGCCCTGGTCGTCCAGTGCCGCCTGAAGCGCCATGCTGGTGTCGGAAAACCGGGTACCGCGCGGCATCTCGCGCACCTTGACGCCTGCATCGCGAAACCAGTCGCGCCAGCGCGGGGTCACGTCCTTGCTGTAGCGGCGCAACAAGGGGTAGTTCAGCAGATCGACCGGCGCCGCCGGGCGACCACGCTGCTCCATGAATCGCGGGCTGCACACCGGGAAGACATATTCCCGCAACAGCAAGGTGCTGTGCAATCCGGGCCAGTGGCCATAACCCAGGCGGATGCCGATATCGGCCTGATCGCGGCTGAAATCGACCAGTTCGTCGGTGGTCGACAGCCAGACATCGATTTCCGGGTGCCGGTGGTTGAAATGGCCCAGTCGGGGGATCATCCACTTGAAGGCGAAGGACTGGATCAACGTCACCCGCAGCGAGTTGCGCCGATCGGTACTGGTCAACTCCTGCAAGGTGTTGCTCAGCCGGTCGAGAAACTCGCGCACGATGGGCGCCAGGGCCTGACCGGCCAGGGTCAAGCGCAGCCGCCGCCCATGGCGTTCGAACAGCTTGACGCCCCACAGGTCCTCGGCATGGCGGATCTGATGGCTGACCGCGCTCTGGGTCACGTTAAGTTCCTGCGCCGCTCGGGTATAACTCTGGTAACGGGCGGCGGCTTCCAGGGCACGCAGCGAGGCGATGGGGGGAAAGCGCACGGGCATGGCATGATCACCTGATAGATGAATGAATACTCATGTCTCGGATGAGGATTCATCGTTTTTTTTCAAAAGATTAGGTGTGTATAGTAGCACTTAGATTCCATATGACACGTCAAATGACGTGATGAGGTTATTATCATGCTGAACGAGACTCTGATTCGTGTTGGTGCGGCCTATGTCGGTGCCATCACCCTGTTGACCCTGATCACCACGCTGTTTCTCTGACAGGAGCGCCTATCATGCTACGCCAAATCAAGGCTGCCATCATGCAGTGGCATGAGCGCCGCCGGGCGATCCGCAACCTGGCGGCCATGCCGGATCATCTGCTGGCCGATATCGGCATCGAGCGACATGCGATCGACGCGGTGGTGAGCGGGCTTCAAAACCGCCGCAAAGCGGCCGGTTCGCCTCGGCCCCAAGTCCTGAGCAACGGCCGGATCGCGTTGCACAAGCTCTGATCCGAACCACTACCGTACCCGGCCGCCGTTGTCCCCTGACAGCGGCGGCTTTTTTATGCGCATCGATCAGCGATAATAATCATAACTCACCGGAGAGACACCCATGACCGACCGCTTGCAGTGCATCAGCCCCATCGACGGTAGCGTCCACGTCGAACGACCGCTGGCCGATAGCGGCGCCATAGTCGCCACCCTGCAAACCGCGGCAGCCGCTCAACAGGCCTGGAAGCGGGTCGATCTCGCCGAGCGCCAGGCCTTGCTAGCCCGTTGCGTCGACGTGTTCGTTGCCCGCAAACCGTGGCTGGCCGAGGAGATCAGCCGCCAGATGGGCCGCCCGCTGGCCCAGGCCGGAGGCGAGATCAACGGCCTGGCGGAGCGCGCCCGTTACATGATAGACATCGCCCCGGAAGCGCTGGCCGACCTCAGGCCCGCGCCCAAGTCGGGCTTCGACCGCTTCATCCGCCGCGAGCCGCTGGGCGTGGTGCTGGTGGTGGCGCCCTGGAACTACCCCTATCTGACTTCGGTGAACAGCGTGGTCCCGGCCCTGCTGGCCGGCAACAGCGTGGTGCTCAAGCACTCGGCCCAGACCCCGCTGTGCGCCGAGCGCTACGCCGAGTGCCTGGCCGAGGCCGGCCTGCCGGAAGGTGTGTTCCAATTCCTGCACATGAACCATGCCGGGGTCGAACAGGCGATCCGCGACTCGCATACCGCCTTCATCGCCTTCACCGGCTCGGTGCCGGGCGGCCACGCGGTACAGCGGGCCGCCAGCGAGCGCTTCATCGGCACCGGTCTGGAACTGGGCGGCAAGGATCCGGCTTATGTCCGGGCCGACGCCGACCTCGGCCACGCAATCGAGAACCTGGTGGACGGGGCGTTCTTCAATTCCGGCCAGTCTTGCTGTGGTATCGAGCGAATCTACGTGCAGCGCGAGGCATACGACGAATTCATTGCCGGTTTCGTTGAACTGACCCGCCGCTACCGGCTAGGCAATCCGCTGCACGACGGCGTCACCCTGGGTCCCATGGTGCGCGCGGCGGCGGCCGACTTCGTGCGCGGCCAGATCCGCGAGGCCGTCGCCGCCGGGGCGCGGACGCTGATCGACCCGCGGGACTTCCCGGCCGACACCGAGAACACCCCGTATCTGGCACCGCAGGTGCTGGTCGATGTCGATCACACCATGCGGGTGATGCATGAGGAGAGCTTCGGCCCGGTGGTCGGCATCATGCCGGTGGAGTCCGATGAACAGGCCGTACAGCTCATGAACGCCAGCCGCTACGGGCTGACCGCCTCGGTCTGGACCCGCGACCAGGACGCCGCGCTGCGCATCGGCGAGCGACTCGACACCGGCACGGTGTTCATGAACCGCTGCGATTATCTGGACCCGGCCCTGGCCTGGGTCGGGGTCAAGGATTCCGGGCACGGCTGCACCCTGTCCTCGATCGGCTACGAGCAGCTGACCCGGGCCAAGTCGTTCCATCTGCGCGCCTGACCATGCGGCGCAACGTGCTGTTCATTTCCGCCGACCAGTGGCGCGGCGAGTGCCTGTCGCTGTTCGGTCATCCGGTGCGCACCCCCCATCTGGACCGGCTGGCGGCGGACGGCGTGTGTTTCCGCAACCACTATGCCAATACCGCCCCCTGCGGTCCGGCCCGAGCCAGCCTGCTGACCGGGCTGTATGCGATGAATCACCGCTCGATCGCCAACGGCACGCCGCTGGACGCGCGCCATACCACTATCGCCCTGGAGGCCCGCCGGACCGGTTACGACCCGATCCTGTTCGGCTATACCGACACCAGCCCCGACCCGCGCGAGTATCCGCCCGGCGATCCGATACTGCGCGACTATGGTGGCATTCTGCCGGGCTTTCGCGAGGGGTTTCGCTACGATGACGAACTCTGCCGGCCCTGGCTGAACCTGCTCAGGGCGCGCGGCTATCAACTCCCCGAACGGCTGTTCGACACCTATCTCGGCCGCTCGGACTATCCCGGCGCGGCCGAGCGCGGTCGGGCCGCGTTCGGCCATGCCTATGCCGCGCCGCTGTACCGGGCCGCGGACTCGGACACCGCCTACACCGCCGACCGGGTGCTGGAGTATCTCG
>CAYMHN010000405.1:0-3921 GCA_964390235.1 uncultured Candidatus Competibacteraceae bacterium | reverse complement strand
CAGAAAGGCATCGTTCCGCGCCAGTTCCGGATGGCCGATGAAGCGCACCAGCGGTCTGATTCCGGTGGCGATCACGTGTACCGGCAGCCGCGGCTTCTTGCGCTGCGCCTCGCGCGCGGCGGGGTCCGGCGGTGGGGTGCTGAACAGCGCCCGGCTGTCCAGCATCACCCGCTCGACGCCGCGGTCCATCAGCAGCCGATTGAACCGGCGCTCGTCCTCGTCCTTGGCGAACCAGGCCGGATGGCGCACTTCCACGGCATAGCGGAACTCCGCCGGCAGACTATCGAGATAGGCGGCCAGGGTCTCCAGTCCGTCGGGGCCGAAGGCCGGAGGCAGTTGCAGCATCAACGGCCCCAACCGCTCGGCCAGCGGCGCCATGCGGTCGAGGAACTCGCGGGTCTCGGCCCCGGCATTCCGTAGCTGCCGGTCGTGGCTGATGGTGCGCGGGAACTTGAAGCAGAACCGGAAACCGGGCGGCGTGTCAGCGCGCCAGCGCTGCACCGTGACCGGTTTCGGCACGCCGTAGAAGGTCGTGTTGCCCTCGACGGTGTTGAACACTTGCGCATACTGCGCCAGATACTCGGCCGGCTTGGCATCGGCGCGAAACAGTTCGCCCACCCAGGCCTTGTGGCTCCAGATCGGACAGCCCAGCTGATAGCCTCGGAGGCTCACGGATGGGTGGTCAGGCATGCGTGATCACGGCCGGATTGTCCTCCAGCAGATAATCGAAAATCGCCTCTACATCGCCCGGAGCCTGCGGCGACCAGATGATGGTCATGATTCGGACGCGGGTCCGAGCTTCTCTTCCAGTCTGGCGGCCATTCGGGCCTTCACGGTTTCATGGGCTATCCCCTCGCCGTGATCCAGCGAGTCGAGCGCGTCCTTGATACCCTCGATCTGCCAGCGTTGCTCGGCGATATACCGCTTCAGCGCGTCTTCGATGACCCAGTTCCTGGATCGATCCATGGCCTCGGCCAGGGCAGTGATCTGCCGGGCGATGTCCGGATCGGTGCGAACCGTGATGGTGGAGCCTGCCATTGATGTGAACTCATCTGAATACTTTGCAATTACTCCAGGATTGTTATCGTGACCGGATGATTATAGCCTACGAGGTCGGGACCACCACCGGGAGAACAGCCCGTGAAATTCAGAACTCGACTGGCGATCTTCGCCTTGTGTCTGCTGGTGGCGGGGACCGCTGAGACTTGGCACGGTACCACTTACCGGTATGACGTGAGGGGCTATGTGCTGGATGCCGACGAACGACCGATCGCCGGCAGCCGGGTGAGTATACGGGCCGGCGCCGTTGGTGGGTCCGCCACCACCAACGCGCGCGGGTACTACTCGGTTCTGTTGCGTCTGCATCTGGAGGATTGGGGGCAGCCGTTGCGGATCGGGACGGACCACGGCGAGGGTACGACGGTCGTCCGGTTTTCACCCGATGATTCCGGCAGGACGCAGATTCATCACGCCAATCTCCTCGGCGGTGAACTGAGCGAGGAGCAGTTGATCGGTCGCGATCTGATCGGCTGGGCTTATCTCATCGGTGCGATTCTGCTGGGGATCCTGCTCATGATCATCGTCTTGCGCATGCTGCGACGGTTCCGGCCCAAGCACGGCAGGACAGCCGCTTCGGTACCGGCCGCAAGCGCCCGACTCGGATCGAAAAGTGCCAGGGTCAAGCGGCGCAAGCGTGCTTGACTCACGGATCGTCGGATCAGGTAGTACGATGCAGCCCGGCGGCTGCGTGGGCGGGTTGAAAAAGACCAAAATCGCCCGGCGATTCGCCGTAGAATCGTAGAATACAATCAGCGGTGTCGAGGGGGGCGCGGCATGAAGATCGTGGTTCTGGGCAGCGGCGTGATCGGTACGGTCACGGCGTATTATCTGGCCCGCCTGGGTCATGAGGTGATGGTTATCGACCGCCAGCCCGATGCGGCACGCGACACCAGCTACGCCAACGCCGGGCAGATCTCGTTCGGCATGTCCTCGCCCTGGGCCGCGCCCGGTATCCCGCTGAAGGCCATCAAGTGGATGCTGAGCGCACATTCGCCGTTGGTGATCCGGCCCAAGCTGGACCCGCATCAGTGGAGCTGGATGCTGCAAATGCTGCGCAACTGCACCGCCGGCCGCTATGCCATCAACAAGGGCCGGATGCTGCGGGTGGCTGACTACAGCCGCCGGTCCTTGGGCGAACTGCGCGCCGAATTGGACATCGGTTACGACCAGCGCCAGCTCGGCACCCTGCAAGTGTTCCGCACCCCGCGGCAAGTCGCGGCGGCGCAGAAGGACATCGCCGTGCTGGAGAAGGTCGGCGTGCCCCATGAACTGCTGGATGTGGACGGTTGCGTGGCCGCCGAACCGGCGCTGGCGCGGGTACGCGACAAGCTGGCCGGCGGGTTGCGCCTGCCGCTGGACGAAACCGGCGATTGCTTCAAGTTCACCCAGGCCATCGCGGCCAAGGCCGCGGAACTGGGGGTGGAGTTCCGCTACGGCACCTCGGTCAAGGGGCTGGCCGTGGAGAATGGCCGGCCGGCTGGCGTGGACACCGCCGAAGAAAGGGTCGAAGCCGATATCTATGTGGTCTCCGTGGGCAGTTATACCCGGGCCTTGCTGAAACCGCTGGGCATCAGCGTGCCGGTGTATCCGGTCAAGGGCTATTCGATCACCGTGCCGATCAGCGACCCCGACGGAGCGCCGCAATCGACCCTGATGGACGAATCCCACAAGGTGGCCGTCACCCGGCTGGGCGATCGCATCCGGGTGGCCGGCACCGCCGAGCTGACCGGCTTCGACCTGACCCTGCGCGAGGCCCGGCGCAAGACCCTGGAGCATGTGGTCACCGATCTGTTTCCGGCCGGTGGCGATGTCCGCCAGGCGGAGTTCTGGTGCGGCTTGCGGCCCATGACCCCGGACGGCACGCCGATCGTCGGTCCGACCCGGTACGAGAATCTGTTCATCAACACCGGCCACGGCACCCTGGGCTGGACCATGGCCTGCGGCTCCGGCCGGCTACTGGCGGATATCATCAGCGGTCGCCCGCCGGAGATCGATACCGAGGGTCTGAGCATCGCCCGCTACGGTGCCTGAATCGGGCCGACGGCGATGAGCCTGTATTACCTGGATCTGTTCGGGGTGGTGGTGTTCGCCATTTCCGGCGCCCTGGCCGCCGGCCAGCGGCGCATGGACCTGTTCGGGGTGGTGGTGCTGGCCCTGGTCACCGCCCTGGGCGGCGGCACGCTGCGCGACCTGGTGCTGGACACGGGGCCGGTGTTCTGGGTGCGGGATCCGCTGTATATCGTGCTGGTGAGCCTGACCGCCATCGCCACCTTCGCCCTGGCTCACCGGGTCCGGATTCCGTCCGGCGCTCTGAACGTGGCCGACGCCTTCGGCCTGGCGGTGTTCACCGTGATCGGCGCGCAAGTCGGCCTGGCGCAGACCGGCTCGCCGGTGATCGCGGTGATGATGGGTGTGATGACCGGGGTGGTGGGCGGCATGCTGCGCGATGTGCTGGCCAACAAGGTGCCGCTGGTGCTGCGCCGCGAGATCTACGCCTCGGCCGCGTTCTGCGGTGCCCTGGTGCTGGTGCTGGCCGAATTGTCCGGGCTGACCGCCGGTCCGGCGGCGGTGCTGTCCATGGCCGTGACCCTGGGTCTGCGGCTGGCGGCGCTACGCTGGGGGCTGGCTCTGCCGGTGTTTCCCGCCGGCCGCTAGGTGTCGCGGCTCTCCAGTATCCGTTTGATGATACAGTAAACAACAGGTCCCAAAGGGCGTCGATCACCGTTGAAGAATACCCATCACCCCCTGGTCGGCTTGCGGTCGCTGGCGCCGGGCGCTCGGTTCGCCGTGGTGGCCCCCGGTTATCATCTGGAGCCGGAACTGCTGGAACAAGGCGTGGCCGCGCTGGGTCGGCTCGGCTTC
>CAYMHN010000404.1:0-3923 GCA_964390235.1 uncultured Candidatus Competibacteraceae bacterium | reverse complement strand
CCACTTTGACCCTGCGTGACCAAAGGTAGGGTGGATAAGCGCAGCGCATCCACCACAGCACTGATTTGCGCATACCGCCAGGTACCGTAGGCCAGCACCGAGCGGAACAGGCCGAGATCCTGGATCGCCTGCCGGTTGCGCCTTCGCCAAAACTACCGGCTGGCGCGCGCATCGCTTCTGTCCTTGAAGTAGAGATTGTACTCGCATGAAACCGATCAGGATCGCCGGGACCGGGCGAACTCGGCGGTTCGGTGGCACATTCCTCGATCTGACCTACCATTACAGATAATGATCATCCAGCAGCCGTGCTCGCCCGGGTGCGGCGTCCACTTCCGGAGGAGACGAATCATGTCGAAAGCCGCCCAACGTCTCAGCTTCCCCGGCTCGCAGGGGCATGCCCTGGCCGCCCGGTTGGAACTGCCGCTCGGCACGCCCTGCGCCTACGCGCTGTTCGCCCACGGCTTCAGTCTGACCAAGAACGTGCTCACCGCGGTCCGGTTGAGCGAGGCGCTGACCGCGCGCGGTATCGCCGTGCTGCGCTTCGACTTCACCGGCCTGGGCGAGAGCGAAGGGGATTTCGCCCAGACCAACTTTTCCTCCAACGTGGCCGATCTCAAGCAGGCCGCGGCGTTTCTGCGCGAGCACTACCAGGCGCCGCAACTGCTGATCGGCCACAGCCTGGGTGGCGCCGCGGTGCTGTCGGTGGCCTGCGACATCCCCGACGTGCGCGCCGTGGCCACGCTCAACGCGCCCAGCGATCCGTCCCACGTCAGCCACCTGTTCAAGGACGTGATGGACGAGATCCACAGCAAGGGCAAAGCCGAGATCAGCATGCTGGGGCGCAAGATCACCATCCAGAAACAGTTTCTCGACGACATCGCCGAGCAGAACCTGCTCGACCGGGTCGCCCGGCTGCGCCGGCCGCTGATGATCTGCCACTCGCCGGTGGACACGGTGGTCGACATCAAACACGCGGCGCACATCTACAAGGCCGCCAAGCACCCCAAGAACTTCATCTCGCTGGACGATGCCGACCACATGGTGTCCCGGCCGGCCGATGCCGAATACGTGGCCGGCATACTGAGCGGCTGGGCGGCGCGCTATCTGGATGCACCGCCCGCCAGTGCGCAACCCCAGCCGGAAGGCGTGACGGTCGCCGAATCCGGCGAGGGACGCTACAGCCAGACCGTGCAGACCGGCCGGCACTGGCTGCATGCCGACGAGCCGCAATCCCACGGCGGCAAGGACCTGGGGCCGTCGCCCTACGAATTCGTCCTGGCCGGACTGGGCGCCTGTACCGCCATGACCCTGCGCATGTACGCCGAGCGCAAAAAGCTGCCGCTGGAGCACGTCAGCGTGCAGCTCAGGCACGACAAGATCCACGCCGAGGACTGCGAGGATTGCGAGACCCGCGCGGGCAGGATCGACCGGATCGAGCGCGAGATCACCCTGACCGGTGAGCTGGACGACGAGCAGCGCCGGAAACTGCTGGAGATCGCCGACAAGTGCCCGGTGCACCGGACCCTGCATTCCGAGGTCTCGGTCAGGACGCGACTGGTCGAGGAGTGATGACGGCGGGCAGCGTCGGAAGACGATGCCAAACCCTATCAGGAAAAGCAGGCCCGGCAAGCCATCGACAGTGTGCAGTCTTGAAAGCAAGCAATCGGTATGCCTTCAGCATGCTCAGTTCCCCCCGGCGAAGAACTGCACCCCTTCGCCGCCGCGCAGGGGCCAGGCGAAGCCGGCCTCGATTTCGACATTGATGAACCAGGTCAGGCGGATGCGCACGCCCAGGCCGAGGTTGCCATAGAATCCTTCGCGGCCGTCGGAAATGCTGCCGCCGGTGGCGCCGGCTTCGGCCAGCACCAGCAGGCGCAGCCAGTCGGGGCCTAGCGGGCGCAGGTATTCGGCGCTGAGGTAGCCGTAGCGCTGGCCCTCCAGGTAATCGGAGGGGTAGCCGCGCAACTCGCCCGAGCCCCCCAGGCTGTAGGCGTCGACACGTCCCGGACCGCCGCCGTACCAGCCCAGGGCGCCGATCAGGTTGAGGTTGTGGTGATCGCCGCCGGGCAGGCCGATGTATTCGGTATGGCTCAGATCGAAGCGGCGGTAGCTGTAGTCGGACAGCCAGCCCTCCTCGGCCAGCTCCAGGCGGCTGGATAAGCGGCTACCCTGCTCGCTGTACAGATAGAAGCGCACGTCGGCGTAGTCGGCCCCCAGGACCAGGGCGGTGGCCGCGCCGTCCGGCGGCGGTGCGAACTCGCCGGAGGCGGTCTGCGACTGGCGGTACAGGCCGGTGCTGGCGATCCAGCCGCGGCGCGGGCGATTGTCGCGGAAGTCGCGGCTGATGCGCAGTTCCATGCGGTCGATGGTTTCATCGAAGCTGCCCGGCTCGCCCGGCACCACCCGTTCGATGCGCTCGATCCCGCCGCCCAGACTGTCGCGCCCCAGCAGATAGGGTGCGTCGTAGCTCAGCCTGAATGAGCGTTCGTCCTCGCGCAGGCGGTCATCGGGGTAACGCCCCTGCTCGGCGTACAGATTGAGGGTGTGGTTGCGGCCCCAGAGATTGTTCCAGCGCAGCTGGGCGCCGTAGCTGTAGTCGCGGTCGGAACTGGTGTCGAAGCGGGGAATCGGCAGGATGTAGTACTTCTCGCGTACCCGCACCGTCAGGGCCACGCCCTCGGGGGTGGGCGTCTGCTCGATGTGCACCGAGCGGAACAGGCCGAGATCCTGGATCGCCTGGCGGTTGCGCTCGATGCGTTCGGGGTCGGCCGGATCACCCGGGGCGAGGTCCATCTCGCGCAGGAATACCTGCTCGCGGGTGATGTCATTGCCCTCGAAGCGGATCTCGGTGACCTTCGGCCAGTCGTCGGCCTCCACTCCAGTCACCGGGACCGAAACGACGGACAGCAACAGCACAAGCACCGACAGCGCGCGCATTCACGGCCTCCGACCAGTGTCGCACGGGCACCATGTTACCCCATGGCCAGCACCGGAGCATATCGGGCTTGGTTGGAGTCCCCGGCGGGTGGCATAATCGCCGACGGACACCCCCGATAACGATACGTCCGGAGTCCGGAACCCCCACTGTCCGCCATCACGGAGATCTGTACACCATGCGCAATGTTCTCGCATCGACGGCCCTAGCTGCCGTCATCGGCCTGAGTGCCCCGGCGGCCGCCCTGGCCGCCACCCCGTCCGACGCCCTGGTCATGGCCTGGCGGTTCGACGACATCATCTCGCTGGACCCGGCCGAGATGTACGAGATCTCGACCTTCGAGGTCGCCGGCAATGTCTACGACACCCTGGTGTTCTACGACCTGGACGATACCTCCGAGGTCATCCCGCGGCTGGCCACCGACTGGAGCGTGTCCGACGACGGCCTGACCTTCACCTTCACCCTGCGCGACGGCGTGGTGTTCCACTCCAGCAACCCGCTGACCGCCGCCGATGTGGAATACTCCTTCCGGCGGCTGGCCGCGCTGGACAAGGGACCGGCGTTTCTGATCACCGACCTCGGGGTCTCGGCCGACAACCTGGAGGAAACCGTGCGCGCCCTGGACGAGCGCACCTTCGCGCTGACCGTGGACCAGCCCTATGCGCCGTCCTTCGTGCTCAACGTGCTGACCGGGGCTAATTTCTCGGTCATCGACAGCGAACTGGCCAAGGCCAACGAGACCGACGGCGACTGGGGCAATAACTGGCTCAAGACCACCGCCGCCGGCACCGGCCCGTACCAGCTCGATCAGATGGTGCCCAACGAGCGCATCGTCGCCAGCCGCCACGACGGCTACTGGGGCGAACCGGCCAAACTGGGCCGGCTGCTGTGGCAACATGTGGCCGAACCGGCCTCGCAGCGCCTGCTGCTGGAGCGCGGCGACGTCGATCTGGCCCGCAACCTGACCGCCGACCAGATCGACCCGCTG
>CAYMHN010000403.1:0-3934 GCA_964390235.1 uncultured Candidatus Competibacteraceae bacterium | reverse complement strand
TCCGTCAATTGCAGGCCGAGGGCGTGCGGGAGATCGTGCTGACCGGGGTGCAGCTGGGGGGCTACCGTGACCGGGACACGGATCTGGCCGGCCTGCTGGCGGCGATCCTGAGCGACACCGATATCCCGCGCATCCGGTTGGGCTCGCTGGAACCCTGGGATCTGGACGAGGATTTCTTCGCCCGGTTCGCCAACCCGCGGCTGATGCCGCACTTGCACCTGCCGGTGCAGAGCGGCTCGAACCGAGTGCTGCGGCGCATGGCGCGGCGCTGCTGGCGGGAAGATTATCTGCGCTTGGTCGAGCAGGCGCGGGCGGTGGTCCCGGACCTCAATCTGGGCACCGACCTGATCGTCGGATTTCCGGGCGAGACCGAGGCCGACTGGCAACAGACCCTGGAACTGGTCGAGGCGGTCGGCTTCGGCCATCTGCATATCTTTCCGTTCTCGCCGCGCACCGGTACCCGCGCCGCCGAATTGCCCGATCCGGTGGAATCGGCGGTCAAACAGCGGCGCGTGCGGGAGCTGCATGCGCTGGGGCGGCGGCTCAAGCGAGCCGTGCTGGAGCGGCATTTGGGGCGGACCTATCCGGTGCTGTGGGAAGCGACCGCCCGCGACGGCTTGCAGTGGGGCTATACTCCGCATTATCTGCGCGTGGCGCTGGCGGATGCCGAACCGCTGGACCAGCGGATTGTTCCGGCCCGGTTGACCGCCGTGGCCGATGATGGCGAGGTGTTGCTGGCACGACGGGAGGCCGCATGATTGCTTGCAAGACCCTGGTGGAACAGGCGGAAGCCGAGATCGAGACCCTGAGCGTGGCGGAAGCCCGGGCCTTGCTCGATGATCCGGGAACGACCCTGGTCGATGTGCGCGATGTGCGCGAGCTGTGGCGCGAGGGCAAGATCCCCGGCGCGGTCCATGCCCCGCGCGGCATGCTGGAATTCTGGATCGACCCGGACAGTCCCTATCACCGCGAGGTGTTCGCCTCCGGCAAACGCTTCGTGTTCTATTGCAGCAAGGGCTGGCGTTCCGCCCTGGCTACCCGGACCGCCCAGCAGATGGGGCTGCGACCGGTGGCCCACATCGGCGGCGGCTTCACCGCCTGGAGCGAGGCCGGCGGTCCGGTCGAAACGGTCGAGCGCCAGCCTACCGTAGCATGAGCCGCGCCAACGACCGCATCGAAGGCCGGGTGGCCTGCCTCGATACCCGCAATCTGCTGGCCAGCCTGATCGCCACCTCCGGCTACCACTGCGATGTCTGGCGTAGCACCGTCGTCATGGTGCGCAATGGCGAGCGCAGCTCGCTGGACCTGGTGATCAAGGTCCATACGCGGCCTTGCAGCCAGGCCGAGGCGCGCATCTACCGCAAGCAGTATCTGCTGCTCAAGGCCGAACTGGACGAGATCGTTCCCTCCGCGGCCTTCGCGGTCACCGAGGTGGACGGATTTTCGAGCGTGGTGGTGATCGCCGACGCCGTCAACCGCTGGTTCAATATTGCCAATCCGGGCAACGAAGACGAAACCATCCCGCTGCTGGCCAAACTGCCGCGGGCGCGCGACCAGCTGAACCGGTTCCTGACCGCGGCGCGGCGCTGGCAGGAACGCGACGATAAAGTGATCGACCTCTACGGGCTGGACAACCTGGTCCTGGACGTCAACCGCGAGGTGCGCTATCTGGACAGCTTCGAGGTGTTCTTCAACCGCGACCTGCTGACCTTGCTCGACGAGCCCGACGAGGGGCTGCGCGAGAAGATCGACCTGTCGCTGCGCCGCTGCGAGTATCTGGAGTATGTGCTGACCGAGGCCCGCAAGGCGGCCGGCTGATGCCGGCTCAGCCGCGCTCCGGCGGCTGGGAATAGAAGCAGTAGACCACGGCATTGACCGGGGCTACCTCGCCTTCCGCCAGGATCGGGTAGGGCACGGCGCCGAGTTCGGCCAGTGTGGCGTCGTCCACGTCCCGGTAGATGGCCAGAAAGGTGTTGTAGGGCTGGTCGCAGTGCAGATAGCGATTCGCCGCCACCCAGGGCTGTCCGGTGGCGGTCAGGGTGCTGAACGAGGAAGACAGGACGGCGTATTCGGCCTTGCCCGAGTCGGTTTCCGAGGGTTCGCGCGTGGCGCCGATCAGGCCCAGTCGGCTGAGGTGGGTGATGCGATACGCGGTCTCGCCCAAACGCAGTTCGCCGCCGATGACCTGGTCGCGGCTCTCGCCGTCCAGCACGAAGCGGGCCGTGTCGCCATCGGCCAGTTCGACGGTGCCGGTGAGCAGTTCAGCGGCCCTGGCCGGGTTGCCGAGCAGCAGGGTGATCGCCAGTGCCGGGATGGCTGCCCGGCTGTACGGTCGCAACGGATTCGTGAGGGTCATGGGTCTCGCCTTCGATGGATGTGCCCGCGGGGACGGATAGCCGGTATGGACCCGGATTCAGTGCTGATGGTTGCGTAGCGCTTCGACATCGGGAATGGCGATGGTGGAGCCATGGATGCGCAGCAGGCCATCGCGCTCCATGCTGTGCAGAATCCGGGAAAAGGTCTCCGGGGTGATCGACAGGCGTGCCGCCACGCTGTACTTGGGTGCCGGCAATTCGATGACGGACATCCCGGACTTGGGGTTCGGCAGGCATTCGAGCAGGAAATGCACCACCCGCAGCGTGGCGTTCTGCAGGGTCAGCCGGTCGATCTCGTTGACCATCCAGTGCAGCTTCATGCTGAGCCGGCCCATCAAACGCAGGCACAGTTCGTTCGACTCGTACAGCAGGCCCAGAAAGCGGCGCATGTCGAATCCGTAGATCTCGCTGTCGCACAGTGCGGCGGCGTTGACCGGATAGCGCTGCTCGGGAAGAAACATCACGGCTTCGGCGAACAGCTTGCCCGGTCCCATGATCTCGATGATCTTCTCGTTGCCGGCTTCGGATAGCCGGAACAGCTTGATCTGGCCGGTGATCACCAGGTAGAAGCGCTCCGCGCGCTGGCCCATGTCGAACACATACTCGCCTTCCTTGAGCAGGCAACGTCGGGTCGTGTCGATGATCAGCTGGCGCTGCGCCCCGTCCAGTTCGCTGAACAGGGTGAGATCGTCGAGCAGACGTCGGTCGATGACTGAGTTCGGCACGATTCCCGGAGATTCGTCGCAACGCGGTTGCGGAGAGTGTAGCAGAGTAGGGCGGGCAACTTGTTGCCCACGCGAGGTTACTCAGACCGGCCAGGGCTGCTTGGTATAGGCGACGGCGACGATATAGGCGAAAGTAGCCAGCGCGCCCAGCCAGGCGCCGATCCTGACCGGCCGGCTGCCATGCTTGAGGGCGATCATGCCGAGTGCGATATAGACCACCAGGGCGACGATCTTGGCGCTCAGCCAGTCCAGCACCAACGGGTTCAGGCGCAGGATCAGCAGCATGCCGATGGCGCTGGCCAGCAGCACGGTATCGATCACATGCGGCACGATCCGTACCCAGCGCCGCCGCAGTCGGTCGGAATCGGCCAGCATCCACAGCCCGCGCAGCAGAAACAGGCTGATGCTGAGTACCACGCTGGTGACGTGCAGATGTTTCAGCAGTACGTAATCCATCGACCTTATCCGCTGCGCTGCGCCACCGGCGGCAGCACCCGTTCCACCTTGCCGTCCACCCGCGGTTGCCACAGCATCGGTCCGTAGACGACCAGGAACAGCCCGAAGGCGGTGATCCAGAGCGCACCGGACAGATCCAGCAGCGGGAGCCGGGCCGGGTACAAGGCGGCCAGCAGACGGCTCAGACCGGCCGCCAGGATGCAACCGTATAGCGTCACCGTCGGCCAGCCCACGCGCAGCGCCCGGCCGGTATGGCCCAGGGTGACCCGGGTCATGACCGCCAGGATCATGGTGCCCACGGCGCCGGTGCCGAAAGCGTGCAGGGTGGCGCTGTGGCCGATGTCCAGGCCGGCGGCGTGCAGCGCCAGCAGGGCATAG
>CAYMHN010000402.1:2831-3947 GCA_964390235.1 uncultured Candidatus Competibacteraceae bacterium | reverse complement strand
TCGCCCCGGCTTGCGCGGCGGACAGCAGCAGCACCGGCATCCCGCCGCGCACCGCGCTTTCCAGGCAGGCACAGGCATCCCGGGCGAATTTCAGGGGCGGCACCACGAAGCAATTGGACTGACTGACGAACGGCCGTGCCCGCCAGGCGTCCTCGCCGCCGGCGATGGCGTGCAGCATCTCCAGACAAGTGTCGACGTGCTCGGCCTGGATGAAACTGGTGCCAACATGCTTGGTCGTGCCGGCCACCGAGGCATAGCAGGTATTGATGTCCAACTCGAACGGGGAATCCAGATCGCGCGCCACCACCGGACGCTGAAAGAAATGGACATGCTCCAGGGCGTCGATCAGACGGGCCATGTCGTACAGGTCGGCCAGGGTGGAATCGCGGTAGGCGCCGGTGCGGGCATCGACCATGTGCACCGCCGCGCCCGCCGTGCCGAAATGGATTTTCCTGCCCCAGGGTTCCAGATCGTGCTCCGGCATCTGCCCGTGCAGTATGAAACGGCGGGCGGCCTTGGCCAGCATGTCTTCGACCAGGGCCGCGGGAAACCGCAACCGCCCGCGGGAATCGAGTTCACCGCCGGTCGCCGTGACCGCCTCGATGCAGGACGGAATTGCATCCGCCAAGCCGATGGTGGCCAGAATCTCCAGCGCGGCCTGGTGGATGTTCCGTATGTCCGCCTCGCTCAGGAGGCGATAACGCCCGCCTTCCAGGCCGGGTCTGACCGGGCGCATGGCGTCCGGCAAGGGGGCCTTGCGTCGGGCGATCAGCGCCGCGCGGGCACCGCGCCGGGGGTGGCGGCTGGCGGTCTCGCTCATGGCCGTGACTCCTGCTGGTGGGCTGGTCGATCCTATAAACTGCCAGTCCCTGGCTTGCACGGCAAGCGATAGTTGATTATGGGCACCCCTTTAATAATCAGCTTATCTGATGATCATGTAAAAAAATGCTTATTGGACCTTATGGGTAAAGGAGACGTAAAGTTCAAAGACTACTTAAAGATACCCGGAGGACAGCGATGCCGATGTCCAATCTCACGACCCTGAGCCAATTCCTGATCGAGGAGCGGCGCCGATTTGCCGACGCCAGCGGTGATTTCAATGCGCTGATTCTCGAT
>CAYMHN010000402.1:0-2821 GCA_964390235.1 uncultured Candidatus Competibacteraceae bacterium | reverse complement strand
CCTTGTCCACCATGGCCGGTTTTTCAGTAATGATGATTCTCGATGTGGCGCTGGCCTGCAAGGCGATCGCGCGCACCGTCGCGTATGGCGAACTGGGTGGGGTCTTGGGCAAGCATGTCGGCGGCGGGTCCGTGAATGTGCAGGGCGAGACCCAGAAACCGCTCGATGTGCTGAGCAACGAGGTGTTTTTGCGGATGACCGAGTGGGCCGGCCATGTGGCCGGCATGGCCTCGGAAGAGATGGATCTGCCTTATCAGATCCCCGATCAGTATCCGCGCGGCAAGTACCTGCTGGTGTTCGACCCGCTGGACGGTTCCTCCAACATCGATGTGAACGTGTCGGTGGGCAGCATCTTCTCGATTCTGCGCG
Source organism: uncultured Candidatus Competibacteraceae bacterium (assembly GCA_964390235.1). Classification (GTDB taxonomy): domain Bacteria; phylum Pseudomonadota; class Gammaproteobacteria; order Competibacterales; family Competibacteraceae; genus CAYMHN01. Next base: position 2,452 of record CAYMHN010000402.1, on the reverse strand, counting down.
CCCCCGATCCCGGACGGCCCGTGACCGAGGCCGATTTTCTCCAGTCCGGCACCCGGCAAGTGGCCGCGGGCTATGCCTTGTACGGCCCGGTCACCATGTTGATATTGACCGTGGGCAATGGTGTCAATGGCTTCACCCTGGATCCCAATCTCGGCGAGTTCATGCTCACCCACCGCGATCTCAAGGTACCCGAGGACACGCAGGAATTCGCCATCAACGCCTCGAACAGCCGGTTTTGGGAGGCACCGATCAAGCGCTATGTGAGCGAATGCCTGGCGGGCAAGACGGGCCCCCGCGGCAAGGACTTCAACATGCGCTGGATCGCTTCCATGGTGGCCGAGGCCCACCGTATCCTGATGCGTGGCGGCGTGTTCATGTATCCGCGCGACACCAAGGACCCCGCCAAGCCGGGGCGGTTGCGGCTGCTGTACGAAAACAACCCCATAGGCTTCATCATCGAACAGGCCGGCGGGCGGGCCAGCACCGGCCGCGAACCGGTGCTGGAAGTACAGCCGGACAGGCTGCACCAGCGTATCGGCCTGGTGTTCGGCTCGAAGCACGAAGTGGAGCGCATCGAGCGTTACCACAGGGAAACCGACCGGGACGAATTCGACGGCCCGCTGCTGGCCGAGCGCGAGCTGTTTCGCGACTGAAGGCGCCGATCGCATCGGATTGCCCGGTCCCCGCCACCGATGTATATTGCGTATATACTTTCGGTGAGGAGCTTCATCATGCGGACCCGGGTGTTCAAAAGCGGCAATTCGCTCGCTGTACGTATCCCCAAGGAACTCGCCATCGTCGAGGCCGCTCAGGAAGTCGAGATCGAGCAAGTCGGGAACACCTTGGTAGTGCGCCCGGTGGAACAGGAAACCCTGCACGACTTGCTGGATATCCTGGCCTCGTTTCCCGAGGGTTTCATGGCCGAGGGACGCGAGTTTCACGAGCAGAAAGAGCGCGACTCGAACGGCTACCCTCGCTACCCCTGGATGCCAAGGCAGCGGTGAGCTATGGCGTGCTGGCGGCTGCGGTGCGCGATCGCCGCCGCGATGCGCTGGATCGCCTGATCGCGGCTCATGCCCTGAGCCTGGTATTGATCTTGGTCACGAATAACGAAGCGGATTTCAAGGACTATCCGGGTCTGAAGGTGGAGAACTGGGTGAATCCTCCTGAATCGTCCGATACAATCTCGACCGATGTGTGAATACCCCGCAACGGGCGAGCGGGATGAGGTTCCTTGAACAGTTGCCCCTTCGAGGCGATTTTCAGGAAAAACGCCTCACTTCGGGTTCGCGGCCGACGGGACCACCAGCACCGGACATTCGGCCTGTCGGCACACTGCCTCGGCCGTACTGCCCAGCAGCAGTTCGCGCAGGAGGTTGTGACCGCGCTTGCCCACGATGACCAGATCGGCGCCGGTTTCCCGCGCCGTGCGGATGATGACCTCGGGCGCGGCACCCCGGACGATGCGGGTATCCAGGACTTGGTCGGTGCGCTGGATCAGGCGTTCCATATGGGTCTTGGCGCAGGTGTTTTCCCGGTCCAGGTCTTCGGCGCTGCCGCGTTCGGCGGCGCAGACCGCTATTCCTACGGCCCCGGCGTCGACCAGCGCCAGAAAGACACGCTCCGGTGCCTGCGCGGCCGTCGAGCAGTCGGTGGCCAGCAGCACCCGGTTCAACGTCGCGGCGGGCGGGACATCGGCGTGCACCGGGATCAACAGCAGCGGCAGGGGCGTTAGTCGGGCCAGATTCAGCACGGTACTGCCGAGGAAGAAATCGCGCAGCGTATTATGGCCATGACTGCCGGCCAGCAGGCAGTCGGCGCCCAGCTTGCGGGCGGTCTCGATCAGTTCCCGCGCGGGATCGCCCACGGCAATCCGCCCATCGGCCTGAAACCCCGACCGAGTGAGGGTCGTGATTATCTCATCCAGCCGCTGTTGATAGTGCTCACGATGTCCCACGGCGGGCACCTGTGGGTAATGGCTGGCCAGCACATGCACCGGACTGAGCCGTTCGCAACCCCAGCCTCGGAGTTTCGGCAGATCGGCATGGATACGATCCCAGGCGGATGAGAAGTCGACGGCGACCACGATATGTCGGAATATCATCTTGTCATCCTCTCACCGGTTCGAGTTGTGGAAAACGGTTGCGGGTCCGATTGGCGATATACACCAGCGCCAGCATCAGCGGTACCTCGACCAGCACTCCGACCACGGTGGCCAGGGCGGCCCCGGATTGCAGCCCGAACAGGGCGATGGCTGCGGCCACGGCCAGTTCGAAGAAATTGCTGGCGCCGATCATGGCACCGGGTGCCGCGATCTGATGCGGCACCTTCCAGAGCTTGGCCCAGCCGTAGGCGATGAAAAAGATCAGAAAGGTCTGGATGATCAACGGCACGGCGATCAGCACGATGTGCAACGGGTTGTTGAGGATCACCTCGCCCTGGAAGGCGAACA
>CAYMHN010000401.1:0-3947 GCA_964390235.1 uncultured Candidatus Competibacteraceae bacterium | reverse complement strand
CTCAAGCTGCGCGGCATGGCCAACACCTTCTACCGCGAGCGGATCAACCAGCACCTGAGGATCGGCATCGAAGCGATCCGCATTCTGCGCGACGAACTCGGCCCCGAGCAGTTCCACTCGCGCAAGCTGCGCAGCTTCGACGAGCCCGCGTTTCGTTGAGCCGGTCGGTTCCGCCGGGTGGCTAGTCCACAGTGCCCCGCAGCTTCTTCAAGCGCCCACGTTTGATCTTGCTTTCCAGGCGTTTGCGCCGGGCAGCGAGGGTCGGGCGGGTTGGCTTGCGCTGCTTGCGGACCGTGGTGGCCGCGCGGATCAATTCGGCGAGCCGCTCCAGCGCATCGACGCGGTTCTGCTCCTGGTTGCGGAAGCGCTGCGCCTTGATCACGATTACCCCGTCCTTGCTGATCCGCTGATCGGGGAAGGCCAGCAAGCGTTCCTTGTAATCTTCCGGCAGCGACGAGCGGATGATGTCGAAGCGCAGGTGGATGGCGCTGGCCACCTTGTTGACGTTCTGGCCACCGGCTCCCTGGGCGCGGATCGGCTCGAAGCTGATCTCGTCCTCCGGAATGCCGATCTGATCGGTTAGCTGCAACATCGGGATACCTACCTGTTACAGATCGAATATCTCGACCAGCACGGCTTCGACTGGCCCGTCGGGCTGCGGGAGAATTTGCATCTATCCGCCTATGTGCACAGCCGCTGCCCACCGGGTCATGTGCGGTAGGCTGGCGGGAATCAGCCCCTATCACATTCCTCAGTGTTTGCCGGAGACGAAGCCGAAATAGGTCGAGAAGAAGATATCCTCGGACATGTTGAGGTCATGTAGCTCGCCCCAGGAGAACACCTGTAGCGCCACGCTGCCCTTGGAAAAGCTCGCTGGCCGGGTCATCACCACCCAGTGCGATGGCGTTGCGGTGATTCCGCCCTTGATCTTTTTGAGGGTGTCACCCTTGCACAGCAGGCAGACTACGTGGCCCTTTCGATGCAGATCGGAAGCTTTGATCAGATTGTCCTTATCCTTGGTGAAAAAAACATTGGTCTCGTTCTTGCGATCGCCGAAACCACATCTTTTCAGCCACACGCTGAGGATGGACGGTGAGGTAATCCCGGCGACCTTGTCGCTCGGATCCTGGTAGTCGGTGAAATCGTTCTCCGAGTCGCGCAGGGCTGCGAGGGATACCCAATCGACTTCCGGTGGATCTCCGGCCGGATCCGAATCGCGGCAATCGGCGCCGGGGGTGACCCACATATTGCACAACGCGGCTTTGCCATCGTCATACAGCTTCGTCACATACTTCACATAGGCCTCGGCATCCCGGCTCAGCACGATAAACAGCAGCGCCGCCGGACCGCACAGACTGCTCCGGCCCTGCTTGATCGTATGGGGTCCGCCGACCCGCGCCTTGAGTCCGGCGGCGACGGTCTTACGGCTGATCTTCGGAAAGGCGCCCTGGCCGGATTTCGCCTCGAAATCGGCGATCATCTTCTGCACGCTCATGAAGGCCACCTCGCGTTCACGCCGCATCGCCGATGGCCGCGGCGGAGGACAGGATGCGAATTGCAACAGATCATGGAAAAGTATCCTCCCCTCGGGTGACCCGGTCAAGGATGTGCCCGAGGATTGGCGATTTCTCCAAACTTGGTAAGGAAGCGGCGTTTCCCTTGTAGGGACACCATCACCTTACCGGACCTCGTTGATGTACAGCAGATCGTCCGTCAAGCAGCGATGCGTGGCCACTATGACCGGACTACCGGTCTGATCGTAGGCGACGGTGTAGATCTGCAGGATCGCGTCGGCATCCCCGATGTCGAGATTCGCCTGATCCTCAGCCTTGATGCCGCAGGCCTGCAGAACCTCCCGAGCCAAGGAAACGCGGATACCGTATCGTTCGAGGAGAAAGATATACAACAGCGGGGGAGTACCGTCGCGATCCGGAAAATCGGGAATCCGCGAGGCCGCCAGAACTTGTCGCTCGTGCATGACGCGGCGCCCCCTGATCATGCGAACCCGTTCTATCTCGATTACCGCCGTGGTGCGGTCGATCCGCAGATCCCGCACCTCCCGCGACTCCGGCAGCCGCCTCCTGACCGCCAGCGTCACCGTTTCGGACTTCAGCAGATTCCCCTCGCTGTCATGCAATCGAAAATATTGAAAGAAAAACCGCATGCTGTGATGCGGAGCGCGTCCGGTCACGACCGTGCCGGTCTTGCGACGGCGCATCAACAGCCCCTCGGCGACCAGATCCTGCATGGCGCGACGGACCGTACCAACAGCCACGTTCAAGTCGGCCGCCAACTGATTCTCGTTGGGTAGCACAAGGCCGGGCGGCCAAGTACCGCAGAGAATCATCTCCGATATCTGGCGCTTGACCTGCTCGTACAAGGGGATGGCGGTGGCGTTTGCAAGTCGAGCCACCATGCGCGGGGTCGCCTTACGATGGTCGGTTTCGGACATCGATTCGGTGGTTCCGTGGAAACTGGATGGAATTGTTTATTGACAATTCAAAAATACCATACCTATTCTATAAACTATATAGAAATACATCGAGTACAGCGCTCATGGTCGCTTCTATCGGGAGGACTGAGTCCATACATCGGGTCGAGCAGCGGATCGACGCTGTACTGTCGCAAGCTCTCGATCTGCTCGCCGACCTGGTTGCCGTCGATACCAGCTTTCCCCCGGGCGAAGGTTATGGCGAACTCGCCGATGTCATCGAAACCTGGTTCCACCCCCTGGGGTTTTCCTTCGAGCGTGTCACAGTGCCCGAACACCTCTGGAGGACCCGCCGCGGCCAGGAACGCGGCGACCGCATCAACCTCCTGGTCCGCATGCCCGGCGAGCTTCCGGTCTGCGCCATGTATTTTCACATGGATGTGGTACCGGCTGGACCGAACTGGACCACCAACCCCCATATGCTCACCCGGGTCGATGATCGGCTGATCGGTCGCGGTAGCGTCGATATGAAGGGGGCCATCGCGGCCGTCTACGCCGCCCTGCAAGGGCTGCTACCGGGTAAGATAGCGTTGGCCTACCGACCCCATCTACTGTTCTGCACCGACGAAGAGGGTGGCACCTATCCCGGCATCCGTCATCTCGCCGAGACCGGTCGCATCGATGGCCACCTGCTGAGTTTCAACGGCAAGGCCGCCCCTCGGGTCTGGGGTGGCTGCTTCGGTAGCATCGACCTCGTGATCGAGATCCAGGGCCGCTCCGCGCACTCGGGTGATGCGTGCGACGGGATCAATGCCATCGAGGAGTCCCTACCTCTGCTGAACCGGCTGTTCGAACTCAAAACCGCCGTCGAGCAACGCGCTTCATCCCTCGCGCCCCCGCCCGACTGGCCGGCGGGTGGCACGCTCAACGAGCGCCTGACCATCGCCGCTGTAAATGCCGGCCACAAGGGCAGCTCACTGCCCGGCCAGTGCCGGATCCTGATCAACCGCCGCTATGCTCCGGAAACCGATTTTGCCACGGTAATGGCTGAACTCGAGACCATCATCGCCTCGGCGATGGCCAGGAGTCGGGCTGTCGCTTGGCACATCGAAATCATTGGACACCTGGCGCCCGTTGCCGATCCGACCGGACCTCACTGGCCGCGCTGGCAGGCGGCGATGGCTCATGGCTTCGGTTTCGAACCCGGCGCGTTCCGCAAGTACGGCGCGAGTTCCAGTTCCGATATGGGATGGGTTCAGCAGGCCGGCATCCAGGAGATTCTGCTCGGCGGACTGGTGCGACCGAACTCCAATGCCCATGGTGCCGACGAGTTCACCACCACGAGCGATATCCGGGCACTGGCCCGAAGTGTTGCCACCTATCTGGCCGCCGATTTTGCTCCCTCACTCATCCCGGGCGCGACCGTCGCCACCACCACCGCAGGAGACACCTCATGAACAATTCCTGGCCGATCAGCCGTCGCTCGTTCCTGGGGGGAGCCGCCGCCGGCACCCTG
>CAYMHN010000400.1:0-3961 GCA_964390235.1 uncultured Candidatus Competibacteraceae bacterium | reverse complement strand
GAACTGGTCTATACCCACTTGCAGCACCAGGCGGCACCGTTGCTGCGCTTTCGCAGCCGCGACCATGTCCGGGTGTGGACCGAACCCTGCCCCTGTGGCCGCACGGCACCGCGGGTGCGCTGCATCGGACGCACCGATGACATGCTGATCGTGCGTGGGGTCAATGTGTTCCCGACCGCGCTGCGCGAAGTGGTCAGCCAGTTCGCCCCGGACGTCAGCGGCATGATGCTGGTCCGCCCGCGCAACGCCGGGGTCAAGCAGGAACCACCGCTTCCGGTACTCGTCGAGCTGGGCGAAGGCCGGACGACCAATAATGGTCTCGCCGAACGCATCCGCCAGCGCATCCGCGAGGTGTTGGTCGTCACCACCGAGATCGATCTGGTCCCGTGGGGCACGCTGCCGCGCAGCGAATACAAGTCGAAGCTTCTCGACCGGTCCACCGCAAGAGATGCGGTGGGTCCGTCTACAACCTGAGTCACACCAGAGGGGGTAAGTCATGTCTGCAATTCGCAGTTTCTCGATGTTTCTGGGAGCGGTCGGCTTCGCCGCCGTCACCGCGAGCCAGACCGAAGCGGTCACCATTCGTTATTCGGAATACGGACCCGATCGAGGGGTTCGCGCCGAGGCCGTCAAATGGTTCGCCGAGGAAGTCGAACGGCGCTCCGGGGGCGAAATTACCTTCGATCTGCACTGGGGCGGCGCGCTGGTCGGCGGTCGCGACGTGATGCGCGCCGTCGAGTCCGGTTTCATCGACGCCGGCACCTTCGTGCCGTCGTGGGAACCCCAGTTGCTGCATCTCTACGAGGTCGGCGATTTGCCGATCGGCTCGGCCGATCCCTGGGTCGCCATGCGTTCCATCCATGAGGTGGCCAGCGAAAATCAGGCACTCATCGACGAGTTCGCGGCGCATGATGCCGTGTATCTGCTCCAGTTCAACACCGGGCCGGTGCAGTTGATCTGCCGCGAACCGATCGAGACCGTCGAGGACTTCCAGGGTCGCCGGATTCGCGCCGTAGGTCCCTATATCGAGGCGTTCAGCGGGCTCGGTGCCGAGATCGTCTCGTTCCCGCAGATCGAGGTCTATCAGGCGCTGGACAGTGGCCTGGTGGACTGCAACCAGGTCTACTGGAGCAACGTCACGGCCTATCGACTACACGAAGTGGCCGATTATCTGGTCGAACTGGATTACGGCCAGATGCTGGGCCTGGTCGGGGTCATGAACAAGCGGCTCTGGGACGAACTCGACGCGGACCAGCAGGCGCTACTGAAAGAGGTCGGCCGGGAGGCGGTGGATTTCCTGGCGCGTGAGCTGCTGGAACTCGGCGATCGAGTCAAGGGCGAGTTGCGGGACGGCATCGATGGCCATACCGTCGAGATCCGCTCGGTTCCCGATGACGTGATGGCCGTGGTCTTGCAGCAAGGCGATGGTCTGGCCGATATCTGGCGCGAGGCGGTGACCGCCAAGGGTCTGGATGGCGATGGCGTGATGAATCACTACCGGGAAGCGCAGGAGCGCTACGAGGCCGAGCTTGAAGCGAGCGGCTATCCCTGGCAGCAGTAGCGCCCGGCCCGATGTCCGCCCATGGATGACAGTTCGATCCCCGGCCGCCGATCGGAGGGGCTGAGCCTCGCCGATCGGCTGCTCCACCGCATCGAGACCGCCGCCCTGGTGGTTTCGATGCTGGCGGTGGTGGCGGCCACGGCCATCATCGGCCTGTCGGTGGTCGGACGCACCTTATTCGGCCGCTCGATACCCGACAACGTCGTGCTGGCCGAGAACCTGATGCCGATCATCGTCGCGCTGGCGCTGGCCTTTGTCGCGGCGCGCCGCGGGCATATCGAAGTCGAGGTGTTCACCAACTGGCTGCCGCCGCGCGGTATCGTCGTGCTCAATATCTTTGCCAACCTGATCGGCCTGGTCATCTTCGGGCTGATCACCTGGGGCGCTTGGAACATCCTCGGGCGTGACATCGAAACCGGGCGCTTCTACGAAGGTGTGCTGCGGGTTCCGAGCTGGCCCGCCAAGGCCTTCTTCGTTGTCGGTCTGGGGCTGTTCAGCCTGCGCCTGCTTCTGAATCTCGTTCTGGATCTGCGGCGATTGTTCAGTCGCGGCCCGCTCCAAGCAAGTTAACCGATGTACCCCGATTCCGTCTTGTTCGGGAGCTGAACGTGGATCCGATCCTGCTTGGCGGCCTCGGCATGGGGGTCACCCTGTTGCTGCTGATCCTGCGCGTGCCCATCGCTTTCGCCCTCGGCGGCGTGGCGGTCACCGGCATCTTCCTGTTCTTCGCCTGGCCGGAAGGTCGGGCGTTCGCGCCGGAACGCGCCTGGCGGCCGCTGTTCTCGTTCATGGCTTCCGACCCGTATACCTTTCTGCACTCCTATCCGCTGATCATGGCGCCGCTGTTCATCGCCATGGGGCACATCGCGCACCGGGCCGGCTTCACCACCGATCTGTTCCATGCCATCCGGGTCTGGTTGCCCCGGGTTCCCGGCAATCTGGCCATGGCCTCGGTGATGGGTTGCGGCGGATTTTCCGCCATCACCGGTACCAGCGTGGCCTGTGCCGCGGCCATGGGGCGGATCGCCGTCCCGGAGATGCTGAAGTACGGCTACAGCCGCGCCCTGGCGTCCTCCTGTGTTGCCGCCGGCGGAACCCTCGGGTCGCTGATCCCGCCGTCCTTGCTGCTGGTGCTCTACGGCATCTTCACCGAGCAGTCGGTGAGCCGTTTGTTCATGGCCGGCCTGCTGCCCGGCGTGGCCACCGTTGTGGCCTATCTCGGCGTGATCTGGATCTGGGTCAAGCTGTATCCGTCGGCCGCGCCGGCGGACGAGTCGCGTCCGACCCGCCAGGAAAAACTGCGGGCCGTCAGCGCGGCCTGGCCCTTCGTGGTCCTGTTCTCGCTGGTCGTCGGCGGGCTGTACTTCGGCTTCTTCACCCCGACCGAGGCGGCCGCGGTTGCCACCATCGTCGCGCTACTCCTGGGGATGATCACCCGCCGCCTGAGCTGGTGGGGGTTCGTCGAGGCGATCCGCGAGGCCTCCTATCAGACCGCGGTGGTGTTCGCCATCGCGATCGGCGCCAAGATGTTCCTGTCCTTCATCGCCCTGACCGGTGTCACTGGCGCGACCCTGACCTGGGTCCAGCAGGCCGATCTGTCGATCTTCGTCGTCATGGGCGCCATCATCCTGCTCTACATCGTGCTCGGGACGTTCCTCGACCCGATCGGCATCATCCTGTTGACCATACCGCTGACGGTGCCGTTGATCGAGTCCATGGGCTTCAATCTCGTCTGGTTCGGCATCGTCGTCATCAAGCTGCTGGAGATCGGGCTGATCACGCCGCCCGTCGGACTGAATGTATTCGTCATCAAGAGCGTGGTCGGCAAGGAGGTACCGCTGGAAGCGATTTTCAAGGGGGTGCTCTGCTTCCTGGTCGCCGATCTGGTGATTCTCGGCCTGTTGCTGCAATTCCCGGGCTTCGCGCTGTTGATTCCGAACTCGATGTTCTGACCGGCAAGGTTCCTGAGGCCCGGGTTCAGGCGCAATCACCCCGATGCAGTCCACCGGCTGCATCGGGGTGCAGTGTCCGCGCTGCACTCTTGGTATTCTTTGGCACACTTTCTAAAATTAAATCAATGTGTTAATTATCGAATAAATCGCGGCACGGAGCTTGCTCCAGGTATTCCAGTGCTCATAGCCTGGAGATGTCCGGATGTCCTCGACCGCCCACGATACGCCGCTGCCGCTACGACTGCTCGACAGCTTCCTGCAGGAGCGCAATATCCGCTGGCTGCTGGCCGCCGGTGCGCTGATCCTGCTGGCGTCCTCGCTGATGCTGATCACCAGCCACTGGGGGCAATACACGCCGACCTGGCAGTATCTGATCATGCTGGGCTATACCGGCCTGATCCATGGTGCGGCCGGCTGGAGCGGCACCCGGCTGGGCCTGACCCGGACC
>CAYMHN010000399.1:0-3972 GCA_964390235.1 uncultured Candidatus Competibacteraceae bacterium | reverse complement strand
TATCTGTACCTGGTCGACCGGATCAAGGACATGATCATCTCGGGCGGGGTCAACGTCTATCCGCGCGATATCGAGGAACTGGTGATCCAGCACCCGGCGGTGCGGGAAGTGGCGGTGTTCGGCGTCCCCGACCCGCGCTGGGGCGAGGTGCCGGTGGCCGCGGTGGTGTTGCGGCGGGGCGAAGCGCTGAGCGCCGAGGAACTCCTGAACTGGACCAACCAGCGGGTGGCGGCCAAGTTCCAGCGCCTCCACGCCGTGGTTCTCTGCGAGGATTTCCCCCGCAATGTGGCCGGCAAGACCCTGAAGCGCACGCTACGCGAGCGCTGGCAGGACGAACTCGGGCAGTGAATTCCAGCCTACCCGGCCGTAGGGTACGCACCGCGCACCATCACGTTCGGTGCGCGGTGCGCACCCTACGGCCGGGTAAGGTATTTCGTGCAATTCACCTTACGCCACACTCCGGGCGTGGGTGATCTCACGACGCTCGATCGGTCTGACCCGGTCGGGCTCCAGGGTAACGATGGCGATGGTTTCGCCGTCAAGCGAGACGAATTCCACTTCGTATGCCTTGCCGTCGCCATGGATGTGCACAACGGTCCCCACGTCGCCCGCGGCAAGCTTCTCGGCGGGCACGTCGGTCGTCAGAACAATGCGGTCATGCTCCTTTATCGTCGTCATGCTGACCCCTCTTGATCGGATAAGCCGTGATCAGTCGCGGCAGGTTTTCAGATTCAACAATCCAAACGGTGCGGACCCGAGGTGATCGACCATCCGGGGATCGCAACGATCCATCAACCGTGTAACGGGTCCCGTAGGGTGACTCTATCATGCTGGAAACCGGATTGGACATACCGACTTCCTTCAGGGCCGCAGCGAGCGTTTCCCAATCTTCGACCCGAAAACCGAACCGCATGAAGAAAACCGCCTTGCTGCGCCCGTCGGGATGCAGAAGGTTCAGGAGGTAGTCGGTAATTTTTGCCCGATCGACCTCTGCCCGATCGGTGTTGGGAAGCAAAATCATACCTGGTCGACTACGTCATTCTGCGCCCTTCCCGAGAGGAAGGAGCGCAGGAAAAACCGCGCGTCTCAGCGCAGCAGTTCGGTCCAGATCTGGGTGTAGAGGTCGTTGACCTCGGGCGGGCAGGTCACGCTGAACCGACCGGCGTCCTGCAATCCCTCGGGCACCACGATCTCCGGCGCGGCGCGCATCACTTCGTCCATGTACTCCTCGGAACCCATGATGCCGTTGGCATAGCGCGCGAAATTGGAGATCAGCGCGGCATTCTCCGGCACCATGATGAAGTTGAGGAATTGCAGCGCATTCTCGGGATTGCGCGCATCGGCCAGAATCGCGGCATTGTCCATCCACACCGGATAGCCGGTGCGCGGATAGCCGTAGACGATGTTCTCGTTCAGCAGCCGCGAGCGCATGGTCGCTCCGTTCCAGTAGACGCCCGCGCCGAGGTCGCCGGCCGCATAGGCGTCCACGGTGCCGTAGTCCATGGCGATCCAGTGCTGCTTGGCCGCGGTCAGCTGGTCACGGACCCGGCGCAGGATTTCCCGGTCGTCGGTGCACGGCTCGCCACCCATATAGCGGATGCTCAGATGCATGATATCCGACATTTCCGGGATCACATTGACTCGACCCTTCAGCTCATCGGGCGGGTCGAGGAAAATGTCCGCCGTGTGCGGGTCGCCGTCATAGATGGAGGAATTGACGATCACCCCCGTGGTACCCCAGGCCCAGGGAACGGAATGACGGCGACCGGGATCGAAGGGGACGTCCACCCAGCGCGGGTCGATGTTCGCGATGTTCGGGAGCTGATCGTGATCCAGCTCCATGAGCAGGCCCTCCCCCACCCAGATCGGGACGTAGTTGTTCGACGGCACGACGATGTCGAAGCCGTGCCCGCCCGCCTTGATCCGGGTCAGCGCGGTATCGTTGCTGTCGTAGTCGGTCAGGGTGACGCGGATGCCGGTTTCGGCTTCGAACCGCTCGATCAGTTCGGGGTTGGTGTAGTTGCCCCAGTTGTAGATATTCAGCTCGCCGGCGGCTTGCGCCAGGGAAGCCGAGGCTAGCAGCGCCGCGGCGCCGAGACCCAGGGCTTTGCATTTATCGATCATGGCAGTCTCCTCGTTGGTTGTGGTGTCATGGTTTTTTGCGTGACAACAAAAAGAATATCGTCACGGAGGCCAATGATAACAGCAGGAACAGGGTCGAGATGGCGTTCATCTCGGGGGTCACCGCGCGACGCATCTGGCCGAGCATATAAGTGGCCAGGGTATCCTGCCCGGCCGATTTCACGAACTCCGTGATCACCACCGTATCCAGCGAGATCACGAAGCCGAGCATGAACCCCGCCAGCATGCCGGGCATCAGCAGCGGCAGGGTGATGTAGCGAAACGCCTGCACGGGTGTGGCGTAGAGATCGGCCGCCGCGCGCTCCAGGGTGAGGTCCATGGTCTCCAGCCGGGCGCGGATCGGGAGATAGGCGAAGGGGATGCAGAACGCCGAATGCGCGGCGATCAGATAACCCAGGCCGGCATAGCCGGTCTGCACCTTGATCATGGCGAAGAAGATCAGCAAGGCCACGCCGGTAACGATCTCGGGCACCATCAGCGGCTGGTTGATCAAGGCGTAAATCATGGTCTGGCCACGGAAGCGGCTGGTCCGCGTGGTGGCCAGCGCGGCCAGGGTGGCTACCGTGGTGGCGATGGAGGCGGCCGAAACGGCGAGGATCAGCGAACGGATGGAGACCTCCTGCACCGCCTTGTTGGCCAGGGCGGCCCGGTACCAGTCCAGCGAGAACCCGCCCCAGATCGACATGGAGGCCGCCGAGTTGAACGAGAACACCACCAGGGTGAGGATCGGCACGTAGAGCAGCAGGAAGGTCACGAAAGCGACCAAGGCGAACCCCGGCAGGCGCTGGATCGAGAAGCCACCCCTAGCCATGGTATTGCTCCTTGTCGCGCATCACCACGCGGACATACACCAGCAGCGCGACCAGCACGATCAGCAGCAGGGTCAGCGCCAGCGCGGCGCCCAGCGGCCAGTTGCGCCCCTGGCCGAACTGCAACTCGATCAGATTGCCCAGCATCATGTTCCGCCCGCCACCCAGGATCCGCGGGGTCACATAGGCACCGATGGCCGGGATGAACACCAGGATGGACCCGGCGATGAACCCCGGCTTCACCAGCGGCAGAATGATATGCCACAGCACCCGCAGGCGGCTGGCATACAGGTCGTAGGCCGCTTCCAGCAGGCGGACATCGAGCTTTTCCATGCTGGCGTACAGCGGCAGCACCATCAGCGGCAGGAATACATAGGCCATGCCCAGCAGGATCGCGAAATCGGTATACAGCATCTGGATGGGTCTGTCGATCAGACCGGCCCCGATCAGCAGGGTGTTCACCAGCCCTTCGTTGCGGATCACTTCCTGGATGGCGAAGGTGCGGATCACCAGATTGGTCCAGAACGGCACGGTGACCAGGAACAGCCAGATCTCGCGCGTACCCGGCGGCCGCGTGGCGATGAACCAGGCCGTGGGGAACCCGAACAGCGCCGCCAGCAGGGCCGTGATCAGCGCCAGGCGCACGCTGCGCCAGAAGATCTCGAGATGGGCACCGGCCAGCCCGACGGTACCGTCGAAGATGTCGCGCGAGTACACAACCCTGAACCAACCCTGGGTCGAGAATTCCCAGATCACCCCGCCATAGGCCCCCGGGGTCAGAAAGGAATAGACCACCACGATCAGCAGCGGACCGGCGGCGGCCAGCAGCAGGATGATCAGGGCCGGTGCGCAGAGCAGCCAGCGCCGGAGGATGGCGCGCCGCGCGCGGGTCGTCGGGGCATCCCGCACCGGGGTGGTCAGCGAGGTGTCGATGGCGCTCATCTCAGCCTCTCAGAATCTGCACCGCGCCCGCGGCGATGGCGATGTGCACCGCCGCGCCCGGCTCCGGCAGCCTGCTCTG
>CAYMHN010000398.1:0-3973 GCA_964390235.1 uncultured Candidatus Competibacteraceae bacterium | reverse complement strand
CAAGGGCATCGCTGCCGAGAATCGCGCGCTGCTGCGGAAGGCGCTCCGGCATTTCGCCGACAGCAATGTGGATATCGTCGATGCGATAGTCTACGTCACTTCTCGGCAAAGGGGCTGGGATCTGTTCAGCTTCGACCGGGATCTGAAAAAGCTCCAACCGGCGCAAGACCAATCCAGCATATCGCCGGAGGATCAACGCCAGGACGGGCAATGATTCACAACGGCCGCCTGATGATCCGCCCCAGCTCGCCGATGATGCCGCGCCGGAACAACAGCACACAGACCACGAAGATCGCGCCCTGGATCACCAGTACCCACTGGCCGAACGGCGCCAGGTAGTTCTGCATGGTGACGATCACGGTCGCGCCGACCACCGGGCCGAAGATGGTGCCCATGCCGCCCAGCAGGGTCATCAGCACCACCTCGCCGGACATGGTCCAGTGCACGTCGGTCAGGGTCGCCATGCCGAACACGATGGCCTTGGTGCCACCTGCCAGACCGGCCAGGGCGGCGGACAGCACGAAAGCCATGAGCTTGTAGCGGTCGGTGTTGTAGCCCAGCGAGGTCGCGCGGTCGCCGTTCTCGCGAATCGCCTTCAGCACCTGGCCGAAGGGGGAATGGATGGCCCGGTAGACGATCAGAAAGCCGATGGTGAACACGCCCAGCACGAAATAGTACATGTTCATATTGTCGCGCAGCGGGATGAAGCCCAGCAGCATGCCGCGCGGCACCGCCTGGATCCCGTCCTCGCCGCCGGTGAACGGCGCTTGCAGGGAGAAGAAGAACACCATCTGCGCCAGCGCCAGCGTGACCATGGCGAAGTAGATGCCGGAGCGGCGGATGGCCAGCCAGCCGAAGGCCAGCCCGAGCATCGCCGCCACGGCCACGCTGCTCAGGATCGCCAGTTCGGTGGGCAGGCCCCAGACCTTGGCGGCGTGGGCGCTGACATAGCTGGCCATGCCGAAGTAGGCCGCGTGACCGAAGGACAGCAGACCGGCGTAGCCGATCAGCAGATTGAAGGCGCAGGCGAACAGCGCGAAGCACAGCACCTTCATCAGGAACACCGGATAGAAATAGAACGGCGCGGCGATGGCGGCCGCCATCATCAGCGCGAAGGCGATGTACTGATGGCGGAAATCCGCGTGAATCGGCACCGGTAGAGCAACTTGCGCAACGTGATTGGTGGCGGCCATGTCAGCGAGCCCTCCCGAACAGCCCGGCGGGCCGCAATAACAAGACGATCGCCATGATGATGAAGATCACGGTGGCGGAGGCTTCCGGATAGAACACCCGGGTCAAGCCCTCGACGATACCCAGGGTGAAACCGGTCACGATGGCGCCGAGTATGGAACCCAGGCCGCCGATGACCACCACGGCGAACACCACGATGATCAGATCCGAGCCCATCAGCGGGTTGACCGAGTAGATCGGGGCGGCCATCACCCCGGCCAGACCGGCCAGTCCCACGCCGAAACCGTAGGTGACGGTGATCAGCAGCGGCACGTTGACGCCGAAGGCGCGCACCAGGGTAGGGTTCTCGGTGGCGGCGCGCAGATACGAACCCAGCTTGGTGCGCTCGATCACATACCAGGTGGTGAAGCAGACCATGATCGAGAACAACACCACCCAGGCCCGGTAATTGGGCAGGAACATGAAACCCAGGTTCTGGCCACCGCGCAGCTCGGCCGGGATCTGATACGGCGTGCCCGAGGAGCCGAACTGCTGCAGGAACAGACCCTGGATGATCAGGGCCAGGCCGAAGGTCAGCAACAGACCGTACAAGTGATCCAGGTGGTACAGATGGCGCAGCATGGTGCGCTCGATGAGCACCCCCGTGAGGCCGACGATGATCGGCACCAGCACCAGCGCGTACCAGTAGTTCAGGCCGAAATACTGGAGCAGGAACCAGGCCGTGAAAGCACCCATCATGTACTGGGCGCCATGGCTGAAGTTGATGATGTTCAGCAGGCCGAAGATGATGGCGAGGCCGAGACTCAACAGGGCGTAGAAGGACCCGTTGATCAGCCCCAGCAGAAGCTGGCCGAACAGCGCCTGCGGTGTAATGCCGAGCAGTTCGAAGAACATGGTGACGCCTCGCTCGCCAGTGTGAATCCCGCAGCGCACCCGCGGCGGGATCTCAGCCGCTTACCGGATCGATTACTGTACCAGTTCGCAGCCGCCCTCTTCCATGGGCCGCCATGCCACCTCGGCCGGGATGGTGGCCCGGTGGTGGTAGTAATCCCAGGGACCGGTGGATTCTTCCGGCGCCTTGACCTCGAACAGGTGCATGTCGTGGATCTTGCGACCATCCTGACGGATATAACCCTCGCCGAACAGCTTGTCCTCGGTGGGCAGCTCCTTCATCTGGGCGACCACCGCCGCGCCGTCGTCATGGCTGCCCAGGGCCTCGATGGCCTTGAGGTAGTGCATGACCGCCGAGTAGACGCCGGCATGGATCATGGTCGGCCGCAGACCCCGGTTCGCTTCGGCGAACCCGTCGGCGAACTCGCGGTTGGCGTCGTTCAGGTCCCAGTACCAGGCCTCGGTGAAGATCAGGCCCTGGGCGGTTTCCAGACCCAGCGCGTTGACATCGGTGATGAACACCAGCAGTCCGGCGAGATTCTGTCCGGCCTGGACGATGCCGAATTCGGCCGCCTGCATGACCGAGTTGATGGTGTCGCCGCCGGCATTGGCCAGGCCGATGATCTTGGCGCCGGAGGCCTGGGCTTGCAGCAGGAAGGACGAGAAATCGGAACCCGGGAAGGGATGCCGTACCCGCCCCAGCACCTGGCCGCCCAACTCCTCCACCAAGGCCGCCGTATCCCGCTCCAGGGCGTGACCGAAAGCGTAGTCGGCGGTCAGGAAGAACCAGGTATCGCCACCGGTCTCGACGATGGCGCGGCCGGTGCCGTTGGCCAGCGCCCAGGTGTCGTAGGTCCAGTGGATGGTGTTCGGCGAGCATTGCGCGCCGGTCAGGTCCGAGGTTGCCGCGCCGGAGACCAGGAACACCTTGTTCTTTTCCCGAGTGATGGTGTTCACGGCCAGGGCCACCGAGGATGTCGGTACATCGACCACCATGTCCACGCCGTCCACGTCGTACCAGGCATTGACCACGCTGGCGCCGACATCGGGTCGGTTCTGGTGGTCGGCGCTGACGATCTCGACCTGCATGCCCTTCCCGGCCGCACCGAAGTCCTCGACCGCCTGGCGGGCGGCATATACCGAACCCATGCCGGTCAGGTCGGCATACAGGCCGGACATATCGTTCATCACGCCGATCTTGATCGGTCCTCCGGCATAGTCCGCCAGGGCCGCGCCGCTGGCGAGGGCGAAGGCGATTCCAATAGCAAACCCGGTTTTACGCATGATGCTTGCCTCTCTCTTGGGTGGTTGGTCAGACGCCGAGATAGTCGTGCAGCTTGTCCATGTTCGACTCGATCTCCGCGTTCGGGATCATGTCCACCACCTTGCCGTTTTCCATCACGTAATGGCGATCGGCGACGGTGGACGCGAAGCGGAAGTTCTGCTCGACGAGCAGAATGGTGAATCCCTTGTGTTTCAGCCGGCGGATGGTCTCGCCGATCTGCTGGATGATGACCGGGGCCAGCCCCTCGGTGGGTTCGTCCAGCAGCAAGGTCTTGGCGCCGGTGCGCAGGATGCGGCCCACGGCCAGCATCTGTTGCTCGCCGCCGGACAGCTTGGTGCCCTGGCTCCTGAGGCGCTCGCGCAGATTGGGGAACAGTTCGAAGATCTCGGCCACCGACAGCCCGCCCGACTGCACCACCGGCGGCAACAGCAGGTTCTCCTCCACGCTGAGGCTGGCGAAGATGCCGCGCTCCTCGGGGCAGAAAGCCAGACCCATGCGGGCGATGCGGTTGGACGGCAGGTCGATGAGTTCGCTGCCCCGAAAGCGGATCGAGCCCCGGCGCTGGCCGATCATGCCCATGATGCACTTGAGCGTGGTGGTCTTGCC
>CAYMHN010000397.1:0-3996 GCA_964390235.1 uncultured Candidatus Competibacteraceae bacterium | reverse complement strand
CGGCGACGGCGCGCGGGAAACCGCCAGGAGCCGCCTGGCGACGGCGCTGGAGACACTGCTGGTCAACCCCTGAGTCCGGTGCGTGGTCAGGGCCGCCAACGCGCCACCGCCTCCAACAGCAGATCGTGCGGAATGGCATGGGCTACGCGGCCACGGAACCCAACCAGGGTCTCGGCGGCGATCAGGGCGTTCCAGATCGCCTCCTCGGTGGCTTCGGCGGCAGCCGCGAACAGTGGCGAGCATTGCTCGATGCCCAGCATTCGGACCTCGCTCATGGCCGCCCCGTTGGGGACGCGGTTGCCGGTCGAAAAGGCCAGAAAAATATCGCCGCTGCCATTGGCGCCATAGCCACCCACCCAGGCCAGGCCGGTGGTGGCGCGTTGGGCCAGGCGCCGGCACTGGATGGGTAGCAGCGGGGCGTCGGTGGCCAGGATGACGATGATCGACCCCTGTTCACCCAACCCCTGTGCAGGCAGTCCCCGGGAACGGGGATGGTCCGGATCGGGCGGCGGCACCCGATCATAACCGATCTCCTCCCCCACCGGGACATGAGTGCAGCGCAACCGGACACGCTCACCGTAATTGGACTGTACCAGGGCGCCCACCGTCCAGCCGCCCAGATCCGCGGGCAGACGGCGCGAGGCGGTACCGGTGCCACCCTTGAACTCGTGGGTCAGCATGCCGGTACCGCC
Organism: uncultured Candidatus Competibacteraceae bacterium; assembly: GCA_964390235.1. Taxonomy (GTDB): domain Bacteria; phylum Pseudomonadota; class Gammaproteobacteria; order Competibacterales; family Competibacteraceae; genus CAYMHN01. Next base: position 3,304 of record CAYMHN010000397.1, on the reverse strand, counting down.
ACCGACATTGCCCTCGGCGATGGCTCCGTCGGAGGCCGTCTCGAACGCCTGCAAGGCGAGTTCGGTGGTCACCGGAAAGGACTCGGCATCCGACAACCAGCCGTCATAAGTCTCCGCCGCGACCGGCAGCTGCCAGGCCTGATCGACGCCGCGCTGCACCGCCAGCCGACAGATGGCGTCGCGCACCACGCCGACCGCATGGGTATTGGTGATGCCGATCGGACCGGCCAGCAGGCCCTGCTCCTGCAACCACAGGGTCCCGGTCATCTCGCCATTGCCGTTGAACACATGGTGGCCGGCAAACAGGAATTCGTCGAAGATGTGCTCCGAAGGCCAGATCGCCGTCACCCCGGTGCGCACGACCCGAGGCCGGTCGCGAATCAGGGTCGCGTAGCCGACCTTGACCCCCGCCACATCGGTGATCGCGTTCAACGGTCCCGTCGGCATCCGGCCCGGAATAATACCCAGGTCGCGTAGTCTGCTCACACCACACCTCTCGAAATGGTCCGATCATCAGTATACCGGCCGGGAGTCCGATTGCCGCCCGCCCGGAATTGAGTGATGATGCACGGCATGTTGGTTGTTGTGAGGATCCGGAGTGAAGCACGCGCTCGCTGTTCTGTCGGTCATCTGTGTGGCCGCCGGCCCTGTCGCTGCCCAGCAGGACATGCGGTTTTTCCGCATCGGTACCGGCGGTACCGGGGGCACGTATTATCCCATCGGGGGCTTGATAGCCCATGCCATTTCCAACCCGCCGGGCTCACGCCCCTGCGAGGAAGGCGGTAGCTGCGGCGTACCCGGGCTGATCGCCATCGCCCAGTCGTCCCACGGTTCGGTGGCCAATCTCACCGCCATCGACAGTCACGCCCTGGAATCCGGTTTCGCCCAATCCGACATCGCCTTCTGGGCCCACACCGGCACCGGCATCTATGCCGAACATGGCCGGATCGACAGCCTGGCGGCGATCGCCAGTCTCTACCCGGAAAGCATCCATCTGGTCGCTCGTCCGGGCGCCGGGATCGCCAGCGTGGCCGATCTCAAGGGCAAGCGCGTGTCGCTGGATGAACCCGGCTCCGGCACCCTGGTCGATGCCCGCCTGATCCTGCACGCCTTTGGTCTCAGCGAACGCGACCTGGAGGCCGAATACATCAAGCCCGACCCGGCCCTGGTCAAGATGCGCGACGATCAGCTCGATGCCTTCTTCATCGTCGCCGGCTACCCTACCGGCTCGGTGACCGAACTCTGCGCCAGCATCGGCTGCACACTGATTCCGATTGCCGGCCCCGAGGTGGATGCGCTGATCGAGGAATACGGTTTTTTCGCCAGCGACCGGATCCCGGCGCACACCTACGAGGGCATGGTCGCCGATGTGCCCACGCTCAGCGTTACCGCGGTCTGGGTAGCCCATATCGACACCGATGAGGAGCTGATCCATGACCTCACCGTCACGCTGTGGAACGAGAACACGCGGTATTTGCTGGACAACGGCCATGAGAAAGGCCGGCAGATCACCCTGGAAAGCGCGCTGGACGGCATCAGCATACCGTTGCACCCGGGGGCCGAACGGTTCTACCGGGAAACCGGTCTGCTGAGCCACTGATCCACCATTGCCTGGCATGGATGATAATTATCGCTTTTTTTTGGAGCTTGGACTAAACTGCCGATACTGCGTCTGTAAGGTCACATCGAAAGGTATCATGATGTGGCGCCGATCCTCGATCCGCTCCATCCCTACCGCTCCCTGTTTCCCTGCATGCCAGTGTATCAGCACGTTTCACAAGAACCGTGCGCATTCATCAAGTGTTTGGTTATCTGGAGTTTTTAGAGCATGTCTGACCGGCAGATCGGTACTGTCAAGTGGTTCAATGAGAGCAAGGGTTACGGATTCATCAGCCGTGAGAGCGGCCCCGATGTGTTCGTGCATTTCCGCGCCATCAGTGGCAAGGGTTTCAAGACTCTGACTGAGGGGCAGCAGGTCAGCTTCCGTGTCGTGCAGGGCCAGAAAGGGCTGCAAGCGGAAGAAGTCAGCGCTGTGTGATCCCTGACGGGACAGATTTCTCACCAGTGGGCGGCTTCATGCCGCCCATTGTGTTTTTGCTATTGGAGGTAATGCAATGCTGACGATTAGCGTGCGCGGTCTACCGCGCTCGATGAACGAGAATACCCTGGAAGAAATGTTTGCCCAGCACGGCCGGGTTCACAAGCTGAAGCTGTCCCGCGACCTGTTCAGCGGCGAATGTCGCGGGTTCGCCGAACTGCAGATGGAAGGCCATGAGGCGCGCGCCGCGATCGCCGCCCTGGATGGCAGCACCCAGGGCGGCAGCCCGATACGGGTCGGCTTGCAGCGTGACCTCAAGCAGCGTCGCGGTCGGCGCTAGCAAGGACTGCTCCCGGCCTGCCCCGGCAGCCATCGGCTCCGAACCCGGCGCGACCTCACCCGCTGCCCGCGGCCCAAAACCGCCGCAACACGGCCGCCACCGGTTCCGGATCCTCAAGATGTACATGGTGGCCGCCGGGCAGTTCCACAACCGTCAATTCACCTACCCAATCCAATCGCCCCGCCAATGACGGGCGTTTGCGCAAGAAACCGTCGCGCGCCTTGATCAATAGCGCGGGAGCCCGGATCGCACCGAGCCAGTTGCGCACCTGATCCTCCGTGGCATACCAGGGCGAGGTACGCAGCAGACGCGGATCGCTGGACCAGCTCACCCCTCCGGCAAGCCGCCGGGTACCGCGTGCCACCAGTATCCGTGCCGCTTCCAGCGTCAGACCCGTGGCCTGTTGACGCGCTCGTGCCGCAGCCTCAAGATCGGGATACAGACGGGGCATGCCCGGCGGACGCCGCTGTTCGGCCAGGGCCTTGGTCAGCCGCCGCGCGGCACGTTCCGGGCATTCCGCCAGCGGACCCAGCCCGTCCAGCAGCAGCAGCCGTCCCACCCGTTCCGGCACGGCCGCCGCCAGGCAGGCCGCGATGGCGGCACCCAGGGAATGCCCCAACAGGTCGAAGCGCCGCCAGCCCAGGGCATCGGCGGCGGCCAGTACGTCGAACAGGTAATCGAAGAAATGGTAGCGGGCGCCGGCGGGTCGCTGCCCAGACCAGCCATGGCCGGCCAGATCCAGCGCCACGATGCGCCGCTCCGGCAGCAAGGGCGCCAAGCGATCGAAACTGGCGGCATTGTCCAGCCAACCGTGCAGCGCCAGTAGCGGAGGCGCATCACCGGGTCCCCAGGCGCGGGCGGCGAGACGCACTCCGGGCAGCTCCAGTGCAAAATCGGCGTGATCGGACATGTGGCAGGCATCCATC
>CAYMHN010000396.1:2649-4005 GCA_964390235.1 uncultured Candidatus Competibacteraceae bacterium | reverse complement strand
CGAGATGGCGCGCGCTGCCCTCATCGAGCCGGGAGAAGGCGAGTATTTCTCCGCCGCCGCGAGATGCTGCATTCCGGTGCGCTCGCCAGTCGACGGGCGGGTGCTGCGGGTGATGCACGAAAGCGAAACGGTGGTGCAGGCCGGCGAGCCGCTGATCGAACTCGGCAACCCGTCGGACCTGGAGGTGGTCGTCGACCTGCCGTCGAGCGAGGCGGTGCGCATTCCGGCCGGCGCCGCCGTCATCATCGAGGCCTGGGGCGGTGACCAGGCGCTCTCGGGGCGCGTCAGGCAGATCGAGCCGTCGGCCTTCACCAAGGTGTCGGCGCTGGGCATCGAGGAGCAGCGGGTCAATGTCCTCATCGACCTGAACGACCCGCCCGCAGACCGGCGCGCGCTCGGGCACGGCTTCCGCGTTCTGGCCCGGGTGGTCGTCCATGCGGCCGACGATAAGATTCTGCTCCCTGCCGGCGCCTTGTTCCGCGAGGGGCAGTACTGGGCGGTGTTCGTCGCCGACGACGGCCAGGCCCGATTGCGACAGGTCGAGATCGGCGCCAATGACGGCCGCCTGGCCGAGGTCCGCAACGGCTTGTCGGAAGGCGAGCAGGTCGTCGTCTACCCCAGTGATCGCATCGCCGAAGGCGTCCGCATCGAACCGCGCGGCTGACGGCATGCGCGACTTGTCATCCCGAGGTAACGCCATGTCGCAGTGCTTCTGCGAGTGTGCCCAGTGCCTCAGCGCAGCGCAAAGCCGATCGCGGCGACGGCGAACAGGAGCGACAGTGCCAGCAAGAGCTTGCGGACGTTGGCGTGGCGCATTCGGAACTCCTCAATCGTACTTGAAACGCTCGGACACGATCCGGCCCGGCGGAACCCCCATGCCGATCAGGCTTGCTTCGACGCTGTCCATCATCGCCACGGGTCCGCAGACGAAGTACAGGGCTTCCGGCGAAGGGGACGCCAGGCAAGAGTGCAGCATTTCAGGCGTGAGTTCACCAACCCTGCCGGTCCACCCCGGCGGCGGTTCCGACAGAACGAAATCCACCCGCAGATCGAGCCTGTTTTCCAGCGTGTCGATCTCGTCGCGATAGAGGATCTGCGTCTCGGCCCGGTTGCCATAGACCAGATGCACCGGATGGGGATGCTGCACGTCGGCCAGCTGGCGCAGAATGCCGATCACCGGCGCAAAGCCGACACCGCCAGCGATCAGGACGATCCGTCTTGCGTCGCGCCCCTGCAAGGTGAAGGTGCCGTGGGGGCCGTCGAGGTAGGCGACAGTGCCCGCCGGTACCCTGCCGATGTGATCGGTGAAGTCGCCGGATTCCTTGATCGTGAAGGCGAGGTGCGGCCCCGAGCCAG
>CAYMHN010000396.1:0-2639 GCA_964390235.1 uncultured Candidatus Competibacteraceae bacterium | reverse complement strand
CCAGGCGCTGAGGAAATCGAGAACGGGTGCTCGGTGAGGCTGAGCGGCGAGTGCCCGAGATTGAGCCAGACGAACTGGCCGGCTGCGTAGTCAAGCCTGAGGCCGTCATCGGGCTCGATCGTCACCTCCCACATCTTGTCGGCCACCTTGCGGTTGCTGGTCACGCGCCACGGCGAACGTCGTTGGAGCAGGGGTTTGAGCACATAGACATGCGCCAGCGAGGCAAGTGCGATGGCGGTGAGCAGAACCCAGAACGCGGCGAGCCACGGATCCCCGCTGTAGGTGCCGACCCGCAGCGTATGGTGGGCGCTCAGTCCCGCAACGAAGGCAGCGCCCACGCCATGGCTCAAGCGCCAAAGCTCGTAGGAAACCGGCAGCCGGTCGCGCCAGATGGCGAGCGGGACAAGCAGGATCAGCAGCCACCAGGCGATCACCCCGCTGCGCAAGCCCCCCGACGAGAACATGCGCTGCAGGGTGGTAAACGCGGCACCGGGGCCATCCTCGAGCCGGGGAATGGCGAACAGCAAGGGATGGGCGACGATGAAAACCAGCACCGTCAGGGCTGCCAGCTGATGGAAGCGCATGGTGAGATCGATGCCGACCTGGCCCGAGACCTGGCGAAAGCGCCCCGAGAGCAGGAACTGCGCCAGCAGCATGGCAAAGCCCACCATGGCGAGCCCGGATGATAGCTCGCGCCAGACATTGGCCCCGGACTGCTGCTGCAGCGCGGCCAGCGCCAGCGGCGCCAGCCCGAGCACCACGTAAAAGGCGATCAGCGCAAGAGGGTGAAGTCCGTCCGCTCGCCGTTCTGGTGGGGTTGTCGACTTATTCCCGCTACCATCCGTCATCAGTGCGCCCCCGGGTCTGGCAAGATCATGCTGTGCACCCGCAGGTGTCTACGGCAAGGAGCCGTGCTGGTCGAGCAGGCCCGGGTCCAGCGCTGCGATGGCCTGGTACTGGCTGAGGAAGACCTTGCCGGTGAGATGCTTCAGGAACTCCGACCGTTGCAGCTGGTCCATGACCGGCCCCTTGACCTCTGACAGGTGGAAGGCGACGCCGAGCTGGTCCAGGCGCAGGTTGATCGCCTCCAGGCTTTCCAGTGCGCTGGCGTCAACCTCGTTGACCGCGGTGCACACGAGGATGACGTGGCGCAGTTCGGGGCGCTGGGCGACCATGTCGTAGAGCTTGTCCTCGAGATAGCGCGCATTGGCGAAATAGAGGCTTCCGTCGACGCGCAGGCTAAGGATATGGGCGCTGGTCCTGACCTCGTGGCGCAACACGTTGCGGAAGTGCTCGGTGCCGGGGACGAGGCCGACGACGGCCATGTGCGGGCGGCTGGTGCGATAGAGGAAAAGCGCAATCGACAGGACGACGCCGGTCAAAACGCCAGCCTCGACCCCGATACCAAGCGTGACGAGGATGGTTGCCGCTACCGCGGCGAAATCCTTCTTCGAGTAGCTCCAGGTTCGGCGCAGCACGCCGAAATCGACCAGCGACAGGACTGCGACGATGATGGTCGCGGCCAAGGTCGCCTGCGGCAGAAAGTACAGATAGGGGGTCAAGAGCAGAGTAGCGAGCGCTATACCCCCCGCCGTCAAGGCGCCTGCGGCTGGGGTGCGGGCACCGGCGTCGAAATTGACGACCGAGCGGGCAAAGCCGCCGGTGACGGGATAGCCGCCGCTGAAGGCGGCCGCGATATTCGACGTGCCGAGGCCGATCAGCTCCTGGTCCGGGTCGATGCGCTCGCGCCGCTTCGCCGCCAGCGTCTGCCCGACGGAAACCGACTCGACAAAGCCGATGATGCTGATGAGGGCGGCGGCCCCGGCCAGCTGGAGCCACAGATCGCGGTCAAAGGAAGGGACGGTGAGCGGCGGCAGGCCCTGTGGAATGGCCCCGACAATGGCTACGCCTTGCTCTGGAAGCTGCAATAGCGCGGCAGCGGCCGTGGTGATCACGACCGCGATGATCGGCGCCAGCTTGGCGGCGATATCGGCAAGGCGCGGGCGCAGGCCCACGCCGATGAGAAGCGGCTTGAGCCATCCGCGCACCGCAAACAGAAAGGCAAGGGCCGAGCCGCCGACCACCAGGGTGGCCAGGTTTGTGTCGCCAAGCGCGCCAGCCAGCGAAGCGGTGATCTCGTAAAGCGTGTGGCCGGAGGCTTCGATGCCGAGAATATGCCTGATCTGGCTGGCGGCAATGAGTATGCCCGAGGCGGTGATGAAGCCGGAGATGACCGGGTGGCTGAGGAAGTTTGCCAGGAAGCCGAGCCGCAAAGCCCCCATCGCCACCAGCATAAGGCCGGACAGCAGGGCCAGCACGAGCGCCGCAGCGACGTAATCCGCCGTTCCCGGCAGCGCCAGCTGGCCGACGGCCGCCGCCGTCATCAGCGACACGACCGCTACCGGCCCGACAGCCAGGGTGCGGCTTGTGCCGAACAGCGCATAGGCGATGAGCGGGAACACGCTGGCATAGAGCCCGACCTCCGGCGGCAGGCCCGCCAGCATGGCGTAGGCCAGCGACTGCGGGACCAGCATGATGGTGACGATCACTGCGGCGAGCGCGTCGTCGCCCAGCGTCGACAGTCTGTAGTCGCGCGCCCACTGGAGAATGGGCAGATAACGAAAGAGTGCTGGCGAGCG
>CAYMHN010000395.1:0-4013 GCA_964390235.1 uncultured Candidatus Competibacteraceae bacterium | reverse complement strand
GGTCGCCTGACCGGCGACGCCATCACCGTGGTGGCCGGCCTGGCGTTCTGGGTGATCTTCGCCGGCTGGCTGCACACCCGGCTGATCGGCGTGCCGGTGTTCGGTTGAGCGTTTCGCACCATACCGCAGGAGTGCTCACCATGACCGTAGCGGACTCCCGCATCAGTGGCGAGAACGAGCGCCGTATTCTGAAGCGCGATCCGAATCCGCACCTGTTTCGCCCCATCACTTTGCGCTCCGTGACGGCCCGCAATCGGATCATGCTGTCGCCCATGTGCCAGTACTCCGGCCAGGATGGCTTGTCCACCGACTGGCACCTGGTCCATCTGGGAGCCCGCGCCGCGGGCGGCGCGGGCATCGTCTCCACGGAAGCGGTGCATGTGGAGCCCCGGGGCCGAATCACCCGCCACTGCCTGGGGCTGTGGAACGACCAGCAACAGGACCGCCTGGCACGGATTGCCGCATTCGTCGAGGCACAGGGCGCGGTTCCGGCGATCCAGCTGGGTCATGCCGGGCGCAAGGCCTCGGTGGGCCGCCCCTGGGAAGATACCCGACCGGTGCCGGTGACCGAGGGTGGCTGGGAGGTCATCGCGCCCTCGGCCCTGCCCTATGCCAAGGGCTGGCCGGTTCCAAGGGCCATGACCCTGGACGCCATCGGAGGGGCCATGGCGGTATTGCAGGCGGCGGTACGCCGGGCTCGGCTGGCGGGCTTCAGGCTGCTGGAGCTGCATGCGGCCCACGGTTATCTGATCCACCAGTTCCTGTCCCCCCTGAGCAATCAGCGCCAGGACGAGTACGGGGGGTCGTTCGACAATCGCATCCGGTTTCTACTCGAATCGCTGAGCGCGGTGCGCCGGGAGTGGCCCGAGGAACTGCCACTGTTCCTGCGCCTGTCGGTCACCGACTGGGTGGACGGCGGTTGGGATCTGCAACAGTCGATCCGGCTGGTGCAGGGGTTACGGGAGCAAGGCGCGGTTGACCTGGTGGATTGCTCCTCCGGCGGCAATGACCCGCGCCAGCGGATTCCCATCCACCCCGGTTACCAGATCCCCTTCGCCCGCGAGATTCGCCGCCAGACCGGGATGCCGACGGCGGCGGTCGGCCTGATCCACAGCCCGGACCTGGCCGAATCGGTGGTAGCCAATGGCGACGCGGATCTGGTGGTGCTGGGGCGGGCCTTGCTCGCGGACCCGGTATGGCCGTTGCGCGCCGCGGCGGCACTCAAGGCCGAGAACATCGCCTGGCCGGTGCAGTACGAGCGCTCCAATATCTAACGCGTAGACGACATTCCTGACGCGGGACGCGCGGTCGATCACCGGCAGGCTGTCCGGCAAACTGGGTCGGTTACCGCGCCATTCGGTGTACTGTTCGGTGCGAATCGCCGGCAGGATGCGCTTGATCACCTTGAGCAGCAGGGTGGTACGTCGCGGCAGGGTATCTTCGCGAATGCCAGCGAATTCCACCATGCCGGCGACCCGGATCCCTTGCGCCATGGGTGCGATCGCCACCTTGGCGGACGAATCCATCAGCGGGTGGCGGAGTTCGATTCCCGGATCGGTTAACATGAATTCAAGGCAATCGCAATTCCGGCTACTCGGCGCGCAAACCGTCAGCCGGCCTCAGACGGCGCAGGCGCCAGAGCGGGAGCAGCACGGCCAGCAACGCCGCCAGCACGGCCAGGGCCACCGTCTCCAGCAGAATCAGGGGGTTGACCTCGAACGGCAGGGTCCAGCCGAACGCCCGCCGATTGATGACGAAAATCAGCACCGCTGCCAGCAGCAACCCGACCGGCAAGGCCAGCAAGCCGGCGACGGCACCCAGCAGGCCGGTTTGCAGACTGAGCAGCCCTCCCAGTCCGCGCGGGGTCATGCCCAGCGCCCGCAGCACCGAGAACTCACGGGTTCGCTCCAGCAACTGGGCCAGCAGTGCACTGATCAGACCGACACAAGCCACCACGATGGCCAGCAGACGCAGTACCCTGGTGATGGTGAAGGTGCGCTCGAACACTTCCAGGGTCAGGGCGTGGATCTCGCCATCGCTACGTATCTGTATCGCTTGCAGCGGACTCAGCACCTGTTCCAGCGCCTGCCTGAGCCGATCGGAATCGATGCCGGATTCGGCGTATACCGCGGCGGAACCGACCGTGCTGTCGTTCCAGTAGCGCCGGTAAGTCGCCTGGTCGATCACGATCCGACCATGTTCGGAACCGTAGTCGTAGAACACGCCCGCGACGGTGAAGTTCGCCGATCCCCTGGCGGTGGGGAGGGTGATGGCATCCCCTGTTCCCAGCTGGTGACGATAAGCTAGCGGCTCGGAGATCAACACGGCGCCTCCGTCGAACGCTGGCCAGACAGCCTCGCCGTTACCCTCCAGAAACCGGTAGGCGGCGCGTCCCCGAGTCGGCAACCGGGCAGCCAGCAGGGCCGTCGGTTGCTCCCGCAGCCAGACCTCGCGCCAGCGCGCCGTGGCGACTTCAGCCACACCCGGAATCTCGCGCAAGCGCTCCAGCAGCTCCGGGTCCAGGGTCCGGTCCACTCCGCTCCGGCCCACGGGTGCGAGGTAGAGATCGGCGGTCAGCAAATCATCCAGCCAGATCAGCACGCCGCTGCGAAAACTGTCCACCATCACCGCCACACCCACGGTGGCGGAGAAGGCTACCATGAGCGCGGCGGCGGCCACTCCGGTGCGGCTCAGCTGGCGGACCACGCCGCGCACCGCCATATTCCAGCTCAGCCCCAGCGGCAAGCGGGCGAGCATGGCCATCGCGCCGCTCAGGGTCGGTGGACACAGCAAGGCACAGCCCATGATCAGCATGAACAGGCCAGCGAAACCGCCGACCAGACCCCGCGACAGCCAGAGTACCAGTCCACCCAGCGCCAGTAGCACCATGCCCGCCAGCAACAAGCCCGGCAGTAGTGTCTGCCAGCGCGCTTCCAGCTGCGCCCTGCTGAGCACCATGCCAGGCGGTGCCGAGGCGGCCTCGCGCGCCGGCAGCAGGGCCGCGACCACACTGGCGCCCAAACCCAGCAGCACCACCTTGGCCAGTACCAGGGGTGGCAGTTCGAAACGGGTCACGGTCAGCGTGTAATACAGATCACCGACCGTCCGGGTCACCAGTTGTACCAACCCGCTGCCCAGCCAGATGCCCAGCACCAGACCCAGTGCCGTGCCCGCCACACCCAGCAGCAAGGCCTCGCCCAGGATCACCGTGCCGATCTCGCGGCGGGTTACCCCCAGCGCCCGCAGCATGCCGAGCAGGGCGCGGCGCTGGATCACGGCAAAGCTCAAGGAGTTGTAGATCAGAAACAGTCCTACCAGCAGGGCCAGCAAGCTCATCGCGGTCAGATTGAGACTGAACGAGGCGCTCAGCGCGGCGGTAGCGCGATCGCGCTCGACCGCGTCGATCAGCGCCACGCCTGCGGGCAGCAGGGAGCGGATGCGCGCGCCGAGTCGCTCGCCCTCCGCACCCTCGGGAAGACGCACATCGATATGACTGAGCCGTCCCGGGCGGTTCAGCAACTCCTGGGCGGTGGCGATATCGACCACCACCAGGCCTTGCAGGCCAGGATCGGCGAAGCGCCCTACCCCGCGCAGCACCTGTTCGCGCCCCCGCAGACTCAGCAGCAGCTGCTCGCCAGGGGCATCGGGTGGCAGCAGCGCGCTGTTCGGTTCGATAAGCAGCGCCAGCAGATCGAATCCCTCGCCCTCGCCAGTGTAACCGCGGAACGGCGCCTCGGCAAAGGGATCGACACCCAGCAGCTGATAGATTTTGCCCGGTGGTTGCAGGGACTCGACATGGCCGCTCACCACCGGCGCCAGTTCGCGGATGCCGGCCTCGACCCGCAGGCGCGCGTACAGCGCCTCGTCCAGGCCCTGCTCACCGCTGACCAGGCGATGGGTGGTGCGGCCGGTCAGCTGCTCGCTGGCCAGGTCGAAGCTGCGCCTGGCGCTGCTATTGGCCAGATCCACCGCCAGCACCAAGATGCCTTTGCATGGGGAAGCGGCGTTCAGTG
>CAYMHN010000394.1:0-4053 GCA_964390235.1 uncultured Candidatus Competibacteraceae bacterium | reverse complement strand
AGCGGCTAGCGTGGTGGTCTTGCCCGAGCCGGTCGGCCCGGTGACCAGTATCAGGCCGCGGGGCACGGCCACGATATCCTTGAATACATTGGGGCAGTTGAGGTCTTCCAGCGTCATCATCTTGTTGGGGATGACTCGGAATGCGGCGCCGGCGCCGCGGTCCTGGTTGAAGCCATTGACCCGGAACCGGGCCATATTCGGGATCTCGAACGAGAAGTCGAGTTCGAAGAATTCATCGTAGTCCTTGCGCTGGCGGTCGTTCATGATGTCGTAGATCAGCGCATGGACCTGCTGGTGACTGAGCGTCGGCAGATCGATGCGGCGGATATCGCCGTCGATCCGGACCATGGGCGGCAAACCCGCCGACAGATGCAGGTCGGAAGCGTTATTCTTGACAGCGAAACTCAGCAGATCGTCCAGATTCACGGTGCTATCCTCATCGAATCAGTGGATATCGGCACATGGCAATGTCCGAACATTTAACCATAGCCTTGGCGCTAGCGGTATGAGCAATCCGGTTGAACGACTGCGGCGGGTGCGGGAGCGCATCCGTATGGCCGAACAGCGCTACGGGCGACCGGCCGGTTCGGTGGCGCTGCTGGCGGTCAGCAAGCAACAGCCGGCGACCGCCATCGCCGAAGTAGCGGCCGCCGGCCAGACCCGGTTCGGCGAGAATTACCTGCAGGAAGCCCTGCCCAAGATGGCGGCGTTGGCCGAGGGGGAACAGGCTGAACTGGAATGGCATTTCATCGGCCCGATTCAGTCCAACAAGACCCGGCTCATCGCCGAGAACTTCGCCTGGGTGCACAGCGTCGATCGGCTCAAGATCGCTCAACGGCTCAGCATGCAACGACCCGGGGAGCTGGAACCGCTGAACCTCTGCCTGCAAGTCAATATCAGTGGCGAAGCGAGCAAAAGTGGCGTCGAACCCGCCGAGCTGGCCGAGCTGGCCATGGCGGTAGCGGCGCTGCCGCGGCTGCGGTTGCGCGGTCTGATGGCGATTCCGGCACCGTGCGATGATTTTGCCGAACAGCGCCGCGCCTGTGCCCGGTTGCGCGAGTGGCAGGAGCAGCTGGCGGGCAGTGGACTGCTGCTGGATACCCTGTCGATGGGCATGTCGGACGATCTGGAGGCGGCGATTGCCGAAGGGGCAACCCTGGTGCGCATCGGTACGGCGATCTTCGGTCCCCGCCAGCCGTGACCGGAGGGTGAGTCCGGGGGCGGGGATCGGCTACCATAGACCCGATTACTGGCCAGGATTCTACTCATGCTATGAACAACCAGACGATTGCATTCATCGGTGCTGGCAATATGGCGCGCAGCCTGATCGGCGGCTTGCTTGCCGATGGTTATGACCCGGCACTGATCCACGCCACCGATCCTTCCAGCGAACCGCTCGAACGCATGCAGCGGGATTTCGGTATCCGGGTGACGGCCGACAATCGGGCGGCGGTGGAATGTTCCGAGATCGTGGTACTGGCGGTCAAGCCACAGGTGATGCGCGAAGTGGCTGTGAGCCTGGCCGCCGTGGTCCAGGCTCGGCAACCGCTGCTGCTGTCGATCGCCGCCGGGATCCGCGAACCGGCGCTGGCCGGGTGGCTGGGCGGCGGGGTGGCACTGGTGCGCTGCATGCCCAACACGCCGTCACTGGTCAAGGCCGGCGCCACCGGCTTGTACGCCAACCCCCGGGTCAGCGATGCGCAGCGCCAGGTCGCCGAGACCGTGATGCGGGCAGTCGGTCTCACGGTATGGGTGGACGATGAGGAACTGCTGGATGCGGTCACCGCCCTGTCCGGCAGTGGCCCGGCCTATTTCTTCCTGGTCATGGAAGCGCTGGAAAACGCGGCGGTGCAACTGGGTCTGGCACGCGAGCAAGCCCGGCTGCTGACCCTGCAAACAGCTTTCGGAGCGGCCAAGATGGCTCTGGAGAGCACCGAGGATGCCGCCCTGCTGCGCCGCCGGGTGACTTCACCCGGCGGCACCACCGAGCGGGCCATCGGGATGCTCCAGCGGGGCGGCTTGGAGGCGCTGTTCCTTGAGGCGCTGACCGGTGCCCGGGATCGCTGTGGTGAACTGAGCGCCCTGCTGGAGGGAGACGAGTGAACGGCATGTACGCGAACAATGCCGGCATTTTTCTCGTCCAGACCCTGTTCGGTCTGTATATCCTGGCGGTGCTGTTGCGGTTTCTGCTGCAATGGGCGCGGGCCGACTTCTACAACCCCATCGTGCGGTTTCTGGTCAAGCTGACCAATCCGCCCCTGTTGCCCTTGCGGCGTTTCATCCCCGGTCTGTTCGGCCTGGATCTGGCGGCCGTGGTGCTGATGCTGGCGCTGAAGTCGCTGGAGTTGCTGCTGGTGTTCAGCCTACTGGGCCAGAATCCGTCCCTGGTCGGGCTGCCGCTGCTGGCCCTGGCCGCGCTGCTCGATCTCACGCTGACGGTGCTGTTCTGGGCCATCATCATCCGCGCCGTGCTGAGCTGGGTGAATCCGGACCCGCGGCAGCCGGCGGTGGGGCTGGTGCACCAGTTGACCGAGCCGGTGCTGGCACCCGCGCGTGGTCTGATCCCGGCGGTCGGTGGGCTGGATCTGTCCCCGATCGCCGTGCTGATCCTGCTGCAACTGACCCGGATCATCCTGATCGCTCCGCTCTGGGATACGGCGCGCGTCCTGGTGTGAGCCGCCTATTTCTCGCGCAGCCGCGGCATCAGCTCGACCAGATTACAGGGTCGGGTACGGTAGTCCAGCTGGGCGGCGATCAACTGATCCCAAGCCGTCCGGCAGGCGCCGCTGGAACCCGGCAAACAGAACAGATAGGTGGCGTTGGCAATGCCGGCCAGACAGCGTGACTGGATGGTGGAGGTGCGGATTTCCTCCCAGGACAGCATCCGGAACAGCTCGCCGAAGCCGGTGATCTCCTTGTCCAGCAGCACCCGCAGGGCTTCCGGCGTGCCGTCACGCCCGGTGACGCCGGTACCACCCGTGGTCAGCACCACATTCACCGCTTCATCCGCGATCCATTGCGAGGTCACGGCGCGAATCTGGTAGATATCGTCGCGCACCAGGCGTTTTTCGTGCAGCCGGTGACCGGCGTCCCGCAAGCGCTCGACCAGCAACTGGCCGGACTTGTCCTCGGCCTCCGAGCGAGTATCGGTCACGGTCAGTACCGCGATGCTGAGGGGAATGAAAGTGCGCTCTGTGGTCATTGTCGGCTCCCGGAGCTGATCGGATTACGCATAATATAGTGCCAGCCGCGCAACACAACGGTGTTCGATCACTCTAACGCAAGCATGATGACCCGACTCCTCCGGCTTACGTCGGTATTGCTGCTGAGCGCCTGTACCGCACCGCCGCTGACGCTGCCACCGGCGCAGCCCATGGGTGCGCCTCCTGCTCAGGCGCTTCCCAGCCTGGCTCCGGTGATTGAGCGGGTAGCACCCGCGGTGGTCAATATCGCCACGGAAGGACGCCTGACCCTGGATGACAATCCGCTGCTGGACGACCCGTTCTTCCGGCGGTTTTTCGGAATCCCGGACGGACCCCTGGAGCGGCGTACCCAGGGTTTGGGTTCCGGCGTGATCATCGATGCCAATAATGGCTATATCGTCACCAATCAGCATGTGATCGATCAGGCCGATCGCATCACCGTGACCCTGCATGACGGCCGCCAGTTCGAGGCGCGGGTCATCGGAGCCGATGCCGAGACCGATATCGCGGTGATCCGGATTGTCGCCCGCAATCTGAGTGCGCTGCCCCTGGCCGACTCGGACCAGTTGCGGGTCGGCGACTACGTGATCGCCATCGGCAATCCCTTCGGCCTGGGTCAGACCGTCACGTCCGGGATTGTCAGCGCCCTCGGGCGCAGCGGCCTGGGTATCGAAGGCTATGAGAATTTCATCCAGACCGATGCTTCGATCAATCCGGGCAGTTCCGGGGGGGCACTGATCAATCTGGCCGGTGAACTGGTCGGCATCAACACCGCCATTCTGGCGCCCAGTGGCGGCAATGTCGGCATTAACTTCGCCATTCCCTCGGAGATGGTACGGCGACTGGTCGA
>CAYMHN010000393.1:0-4054 GCA_964390235.1 uncultured Candidatus Competibacteraceae bacterium | reverse complement strand
GGCCCAGAGCCGGCCGCCCGGGCTGTGGACGGTGGCCGCCAGGGCGGCGACGATGCGCTCGCCCAGCGGCTTGCGGTTGGCGCCGGTGGACAAGGTGCGGGTGAAGCGCAGCCATTCCTCGCGATAGTCGAACTGGTAGTTGAAGAAATGCTTGCTGATGAACACCCGCAGCCTGGACCGCAGCCGCACCGACAACAGCACGCCACAGAGCAGGATGATGGCCGCCGCCAGAAACGCCGTCTGCAGCACCGTGCCCCAGTCGCCCCCGAACACGCGCAGGTAGTAGCCCGCGGCGGCCATCACTACCAGATAGGCGCCGGCGCCCAGCAGGGTGGTGGTGTGAAACACGGCGTCGCGGGAGACGTAGACATCCAGCGACCAGGCCGAATTGCGCGCCGCCGACACGGCCAGCAGGGGCACCACCAGGGCGTTGACCAAGCCCCTGGCGTCCCAGACGCCGGGTTCGATGCGCAGAAACAGCAGGGCATCGGAATACAGATAGAAATCGAAGATGAACAAGCTGCCCAGACCCAGGCAGAGATACTTGATCGACCAGCGCTGGCCGGGATGGGTGAGTCGGAACACATGCTCGATCAGCATCAGTCCGATCACGGTCACGGCCAACTTGGTGGCGATCAGGGTTGACAGCCCCGCCGTGACCAGACCGCCGGTCGCGCCGGCAACCAGGATCAGTTGCCCGCCGATCAGGGCGGCGGCGGTCAGACCGAGAATCAGGAAAAAGCGTCCTTGCTGGCGCAGGCCATCCCATAACAGCCACCAGAGAAAGCCCAGCCAGGCGGCATCCCGCAGGCACTCGCCGATGACAGGCAAGGCCGGCGGAAGCCCCGGGGTCAGCTGCGCGGCGGTCAGCAATCCGGCCCATGCCGCCGAAACCAGCGCGGCGATCAGAAACAGCAGACCCGTGACCCGACCCCGCCAGCCGATGGCCAGTACCAGGGCCAGGGCCAGGTAGGCCAGGGTCGCCGTGGCGTGGGAGAATGTGCCGACGGTCATCCGGAATGGTCACCGAGCGGCCGGCCGGTATCCTTTCCGGCTAGCGCGAGCCCCGCCCCCATAGCACGACCTCGACGGTTTGCATGATGGTGAGCAGATCCAGAACCAGATTCTGGTATTTGACATAGTAAAGGTCATACTGAAGTTTTTCGAACGCATCCTGTTCCGAAGCTCCGTAGGGATAGTGTATTTGCGCCCAGCCGGTCAGTCCGGGCTTGACCCAGTGACGCCACTCGTAATAGGGCAGCTTCTTGCTGAGGTCAACGACGAATTCGGGTCGCTCGGGGCGAGGGCCGACAAAGCTCATGTCGCCCTTGAGGACATTGAACAGCTGGGGCAGTTCGTCGATCCGGGTCTTGCGGATCAAGGCGCCGATACGGGTTACCCGGGGGTCGTCCTTGCTGGCCCAGCGGGCCACGCCGTCCCGTTCCGCGTCCATCACCATGCTGCGAAACTTGTACAGGGTGAAGGTCTGACCGTTCTCGCCGACCCGCGTCTGTCGAAACAGTATCGTATCCCGAAAGCGCGATTCGATGAGGATGCCCAGCGCGGTCAGCGCCATGATCGGCGAGGTCGCGATCAGCAGACCCAGCCCGACGGTGAGATCGAGCAACCGCTTGACGATATTGCGGTAGAAACTCTGCCGGAAGTGCCTGCTGAACACCAGGGTTCCGGGCCTCAGGATGCCCAGCTTGAGCAGGCCGCACTCCCGCTCCAGGAAGTCGGCCACATCGAGGACCTGGATGCCATCCATCTTGCAGTGGACCAGTTCGGTGATCGGCAAGCTGCCGCGCTGGTCGTCGAGGGCGATGACGATGTCGTCGATACCGTTGGCCCGGGCGTAATTATGCAGACTGCCCGCCAATTCGATGATTTGTTCCGGTGCCACCTTGACCCGCTCCCGCGCCCAGCGGATATAACCCGTGATCACGAAACCGCGCCGATCCACCTTGCGACGCAAGCGATTGAAGTTGGTGGCCATGTCGCCGGCACCGACGACCAGCACTCGGCGGGCGAAAGCGGAGTGGTCGAGCAAGGGCACCAGCAGCAGGCGGGACAGCAACAGCAGCGGCAAGGTCAGGGCAAAGGCGATCAGCAGCGTGCCGCGACCCAGAATCAGATCGGGATACAGGTAGTAAAGAAAACCGAGCCCGATGCTCGACAGGATCAAGGCCCCGACGATGCGCAGGAACAGGTCGTTGAAACCGGCGCGCAGGCCACGTCGATAAAACCCCACGCTCATCAGTCCCAGCAGCGTGATGAGCACGAAAGCGGCGATCTTGAGCGGCAATTCCGGCATGGTCTGCCAGATCGACGCAGGCCATTGCGCGAAACGAAGGCAAGGTGCCAGCAGTCCGGAGACAGCTAGCAGAGTCGCCTCGAACAGGGCCGTCAGTACCACCGGGGTAGGCAGTTCACGACCGGCGATAGGCACATGACCATGGCGAATGCGCAGCGGAATTCGCCGTGCTCCCGCTTTGGGAGCGGTCTTGTGGGGTGCCGAGGTCGGCGACGAAACGCCGGTCGATTCGGGGTTGCTAAGTCTACGTCGTGCCGCCAGATTGATCATGGCTCTACTCCCTCTATCATGTAATTGGGCCCCGAAAAGGGCCTGGTGCGGCTTCCGCCTGAAGCGATCCGAGGGAATAGGGTGATCACCCTCGGCCGACACTCTCCGATGTGCGCGCCATGCTGTTTTTCATCGTGGGTGCCGCCGGGTTCGGTTGCCTGCGTTATCCTTATCGGCAACCTCGAACGACTTGCGACTACGTTGCAGATTAGCAAATATCGTACCAAAATTAGGAAAACTCTAACATTTCGGACCGTCCCGGCGGGGTCGATAGCGGTGGTGGGTCAATCTCACCGGGTCGAATTGACCCGGTGGGTCATGAGGTGTGTCCCAAAACGTCCACTTCTTGACCCTCCCCCCAGCCTTGCCTACTCTAGGGACCTTACCTAACTCCGGTGTTATCGATCACGGGACGAAATCGACTATGCCTCTCCGCTACCCGACTGCGATACCCGAATGAGAATCCTGGTCACCGGCCATGCCGGCTTCATCGGCTTCCATGTGGCGCGCAATCTCCTGATCCGGGGAGATGCCCTGATAGGGTTAGACAACGTCAACGACTATTATGATCCCCGACTGAAGCAGGCGCGTCTGGATCGTCTGGCGGCCGCCGCCGAGGAACGGGGCGCCGACTACCTTTCGATCCGCGCCGACCTCGGCGACCGCGCCGCGGTGGAGGCGCTGTTCCGGGACCACCGGCCGCAAAAGGTGATCCATCTCGCTGCCCAGGCGGGGGTCCGCTATGCCGCCGAGAACCCGCATGTCTACGTCGCCAGCAATGTCACCGGATTTCTGCATGTGCTGGAAGGCTGCCGTCACCACGGCGTCGAGCATCTGGTCTATGCGTCCACCAGTTCGGTTTACGGGGCCAACACCCGAATGCCGTTCTCGGTCCACGCCAGCGCCGAGCATCCCCTGACCCTGTACGCCGCCACCAAGAAGGCCAACGAGATGATGGCGCACGGCTACGCCCACCTCTACGGCATCCCCTGCACCGGGCTGCGCTTCTTCACCGTCTACGGCCCCTGGGGGCGGCCGGACATGGCCTTGTTCAAGTTCACCAAGGCGATACTCGCCGACGAACCGATCCAGGTATTCAACCACGGCCATCACCAGCGCGATTTCACCTATATCGACGATATCGCCGAAGGGGTCATCCGGGCCGCCGACCGTATCGCCCGGCCCGATCCGGCCTGGTCCAGCGACCGGCCCGATCCCGCGACCAGCGCCGCACCCTACCGGCTGTACAATATCGGCAATCAGCAGCCGGTGGCCTTGCTGCGCTATATCGAGGTGCTGGAACAGTGCCTGGGTCGCAAGGCACGGATGCAGCTGCTGCCGCTACAGCCCGGCGATGTGCCCGATACCTGGGCCGATGTGCAAGACTTGGCCGACGAGATCGGCTACCGTCCGCGGACCACGGTGGAAGAGGGTGTCAATCGGAAGAGCGTCGTGTAGGGAAAGAGTGTA
>CAYMHN010000392.1:1928-4057 GCA_964390235.1 uncultured Candidatus Competibacteraceae bacterium | reverse complement strand
CACGATCACCAGCTGATTCTGCTGCGGCCAGTAGGCGATGCCGGCCGGATCGGGAGTGGACCGGGCCTTGAGGGTCACGGCCTGGCGGCTGAGGTGATCGGCCGGCGCGGTGATGACATCCAGCGGCAGTTCGATGTGCACCGGTCGCGGGCGGGCGCTGTCGAACACGGCGAAGGCCCGGGCCAGCAGGTTCGGCAGCTCGTAGGGGCGCAACAGGGTATGGCTGAAGGCACTCAGCCCGGCCATCAGATTGCGCTGCCCGGGCAGTTCATGCAGCCGGCCCTCGCCCAGACCCAGTTCATGGGTGTGGTTGACGCTGGAGATGACCAGCATCGGCACCGAGTCGGCGTAGGCCTGGCCCATGGCGGTGGCGATATTGGTCATGCCCGGTCCGGTGATGATGAAGCAGGCCGCGGGCTTGCCGCTGGCGCGGGCGTAGCCGTCGGCCATGAAGCCCGCCCCCTGCTCGTGGCGCGGCGTGAGGTGGCGGATACCGGTATACGGCAGGCCGCGATAGAGTTCCACGGTATGCACGCCGGGGATGCCGAATACGGTGTCGATGCCGTAGGCTTCCAGCAATTCGACGAGGACTTCTCCACAGGTCTTCATGTCGTTGGCCCCGTTTCGCTCAAGCGCGATAGCGCACGCCGGGCAGCACGCACAGCATCTCGAACAGCAGATTGGCGGCGGTCAGCGAAGTATTGCCGGTCGGGTCGTAAGGTGGCGAGACTTCGACCAGATCGGCGCCGATGATCTCCAATCCCCGGCAGCCGCGAATGATCTCCAGGCCTTGCTGGATGGTCAGCCCGCCGATCTCCGGGGTGCCGGTGCCGGGGGCGAAGGCCGGGTCCAGGCCGTCGATATCGAAGGTCAGATACACCGGCCCCTGGCCCAGCTGCTCGCGCACCTCGGCCATCAGCGGCGCCAGTGATTTATACCAGCACTCCTCGGCCTCCACCACCCGCACCCCCTGCGAGCGCGGCCAGTCGAAATCATCGGCGGCATAGCCGGTCGCGCGCAGGCCGATCTGCACCATGCGGGTCGGCGTGATCAGACCCTCCTCGATTGCGCGGCGAAACGGTGTGCCGTGGGCGACGGGTTCGCCGAACATGGTGTCGTTGATGTCGGCGTGGGCGTCGATATGCACCACGCCGACCGGGCCGTGTACCTTGTTTATCGCGCGCAGGATCGGCAGGGTGATGGTGTGGTCCCCGCCCAGGGTGATCGGTATGCAAGCGTGGTCCAGGATCTCGTCGTAGGCCGCCTCGATGATCTCGATACTGGCGGCCAGGTTGAAGGTGTTGATCGCCACGTCGCCGATGTCGGCTACTTGCAGTGAGTCGAAGGGCGCGGCCCGGGTAGCCATGTTGTACGGCCGGATCAGGCAGGATTCGGCGCGGATCTGGCGCGGTCCGAAGCGGCTGCCGGTGCGGTTGGAGGTGCCGATGTCGAACGGTACGCCGACGAAGCAGGCGTCCAGGCCGGCGGCGGTCTTCTGGATCGGCAGGCGCATCATGCTGGCATGGCCGCCGAAGCGCGGCATCTGGTTGCCGCCCAGGGGTTGGTTGAGTTCTTGGGTCATGGTTGGAATCCTCATCAATTCGGCAAATCAACTCCCCCCTTTGAAAAAGGGGGGTATCAATCTCAATCCGGCAGCGCCATGGGTTTCAATTCCTCGAAGCGGTCGCCCGGTCCGGGATTGTCCCTGGCGGTCTCGCCGCCCAGGTGGCGGACGATGCCCCAGACCGCGTTCAGCGAGGTCTGCACCGCGCCCTCCACCCAGCCGGGAATCCAGCCCACATCGTCGCCGGCCATGAAGATGCCGCGCTGCTCGGGCGGCATGTCGTTCTGCATGAAATGGCAGTACATGCGGTGGTTGTAGCGGTAATGGCCGGGCAGGGCACCCTTGAAGGCGCCGAGGAAGTTCGGGTCGTCTTCCCAGGACACGGTGATCGGGTCGCCGATGATGTGCTTGCGGATATTCACCGTCGGATAGATCTTGCCCAGCGCGTCCAGCGCCAGATGGACGCGTTTCTCCACCGGCAGCGGCAGCATTTTCAGCGCATCGCTCATCCAGGAATAGGACAGGCAGATCACCCCCGGTCGGTCGTCGCCCAGATCGAACAGAT
>CAYMHN010000392.1:0-1918 GCA_964390235.1 uncultured Candidatus Competibacteraceae bacterium | reverse complement strand
ACGCCCGGATAGATCTTTGACGATCGTCCCGAGATCGAACAGATAGGTGCCGCGGGTGAGCCGGTCGGTCAGCGTCATGCTCATCCGGTCGCGCCCGGTGATCGGGTCGCGTTCCTTCCAGAACGGCCGGTCGACCATGACGAAGGTCTTGGCCGACTGCATGTAGCGGGTGCGGTCCAGGGCCATCCACAGTTTCTGCGAGAACAGCCGCTCGTCGGTGTCGATATGGGTGGTTAGCAGCCAGCTCTGGCAGGTGACCAGGGCGGCCTCGAAGTGGCGCCGGTCGCCCCAGCGGTCGATCACCGCGATCTTGCCGTCGGACGCCCGTTCCAGGCGCGCCACGCCGGGCCGCGGCGCGCCGGAGTGCAGGCCCTCCAGCGAGGTACCGCGCGGCCAGTGGGCCATCCTGTCGGGGGCGTGCTTCCAAAGACGGCGTGGGACCTGCTCTACACCCCCCATCACGAAGTGCTGGTCCTCATCGCAGTTGGTGTAGGCCACGCGCAGGATTTCCAGCATCGAGTTGGGAAAGTCGGTGTCCCAGCCGCCGGTGCCGAAGCCGACCTGGCCGAACACCTCCAGATGCCGGAAGCTGCGCTTGCGAAACGCCTCGGAAGTGGCGATGAAGCCATAGAAGGTGCGGTCATCCCAGGTCGGGATCAGGGCGTTCCAGATGTCCTTGATCCGGGCCACGTCGCGGTTGCGGATGGCGGTCTGCATGGCGCTGAAGCTGGCGCCGTGTTCCAGGGCCTCGTGCCAGGCAGCGCCCACCTCGCGCAGCAGCGGCGGCAGATCGGCGAGTTTTTCGGCATACACCGGCTGACCTTCCAGGTCGATCACCGTGCTGGGGGTGTGCGGATCCAGCGGGTTCGGGAACGGCCGGGTTTCCAGGCCGAACAGGTCCAGATAATGGTAGAAGCCGGTCGAGGAACGCGGGAAGCGCATGCCGCCGAGTTCGGCCACGATGCCCTCGGCCCCCTGGAACGGTTCGGAATGCAGCCGTCCGCCCAGCCGGCGCGATTCGTAGACCACCGGCTTCAGGCCCAGCTTCATCAGTTCATGGGCGGCCGTTACCCCGGCCATGCCGGCGCCGATGATGGCGACCTCGGTGCCATGCTGGTCGGCGGGCACGCGGCCCAGCCCCGCGGGGTGGCTGATCCAGTCGTCATAGGGGAAGGGGAAGTCCGGCCCGAAGATGGTGACCGGCTTTTCGCCGACATGCTCGCCGGTCACGGGTTGATGGGGTGCGGTCATGGGGTGCTCCTGTTCCGGGTCAGCGTGCGACCAGCGAGCCGTAGAGTTCCGGCCGGCGGTCGCGCAGATAGGTGTTGATGCTACGGGATTCGGTCTGTAGCGCGGTATCCAGCTCGGCCACGATCAGTTCCTCGCCATTGCCGGCCCGGGCCAGCTCGCTGCCGTCCGGGGCGATGATGCAGCTCAGCGCCAGATAGTCCAGCTCGCGCTCCCGGCCGCAGCGGTTGGCATAGGCCAGGAATACCTGGTTCTCGTAGGCCCGCGCCGCGACCAGGGAACGGGCGATGAAGGTATAGGGCTGCATCAGCGCGGTCGGCACGGCCACGAAATCGGCGCCCCCCAGGGCCAGCATGCGGACATTCTCGGGAAATTCCACGTCATAGCAGATGACGATGCCCAGTCGCAGGCCATCCAGCTCGGCCAGGGTCGGCGGTCCCGCGCCGGCCTCGAAGGCGCTGCGGTCGATGTCGCCGAACAAATGGGTCTTGCGGTGATTGGCCAGCCGCCGGCCGTCGCGGTCGATCAACTGGGCGGCGTTGTAGACCGAATCATGGTCCCGCTCCGGATAGCCGTAGAGGATGGCGATGCCGGCCAGCACCGGCGAGGCCGCCATCGCCATCCTCTACGGCTATCCGGGGCGGATGGCGATGCCGGCCTCGCCGACGAT
>CAYMHN010000391.1:0-4070 GCA_964390235.1 uncultured Candidatus Competibacteraceae bacterium | reverse complement strand
ATGTCCTTCTTCTCCTGGCTCTGGGTCTCGGGAATCACGATCACCGTCCGGTAGCCCCGCGCGTTGCCGACCAGCGCCAGGCCGATGCCGGTATTGCCGGCCGTGCCCTCGACCACCACCCCGCCGGGTCGCAGCGCGCCGCGCCGTTCGGCGTCCAGGATGATGGCCAGCGCGGCGCGGTCCTTGACCGAACCGCCGGGATTGAGGAACTCGGCCTTGCCGAGGATGGTGCAACCGGTCAGCTCGGACGCCCGCCGCAGCTTGATCAGCGGCGTGTTGCCCACGGTTTCGACAAAGCCGTCGCGGATGGTCATGGCTGTTCCTCCCTCGGGGGATTGTTGCCGGCGGTTACCAAATCGTAGCAGCTAGAACATTGCGCGAGGATGGCTATTCTGTCCAGTCCTCCACCCGCAAGCCTTCGACTCGCTGGAATTCACGGACATTGCGAGTCACGAGCGTCAGGCCGCGTGCCTTGGCCTGGCCGGCAATCAGTACATCGTAAGGCCCGATCGGCGTTCCCTGCATGGTCAGATTGGCGCGAATCTCTCCAGCCTCGCGGGCATCTTCCTTGGCAAACTCCAACACCATGAACGGCAGGCTGTCCACCAGGCCGATGTTGCGGTCTCGCCACTGACTTTTGAAAGCCCCGTAGAACAGTTCATGGGCCACGATGGCCGAGATGCCGATATCCGCGGGTCGGTGTCGTCGTGCCCGGCGGCCGACGGCTGAGTCCTTGTCGTTGAGCAGGGCAATGACCGCGTTGGTGTCCAGCAAGTAGACCATTACCGGAAAAACTCATCCAGTGCCGGTCGAGTCTGGGGCTCCGGTTGTTCCTCTGCCGCTTTCACGAAGTCTTCGTCGAGTGGGCCGGCGATTTCATCCAGCCAGCTCCAGTCTTCGGCAATGGGTTCCAGGATGATGGCATTCCCGTATCGGCGGATGCGGACCTCGTTGACATCGAGGCGAAATTCCTTCGGCAGTCGGACGGCTTGTGAGCGGCCGGACCAGAAGATCTTTGCGGTATCCATGGATAGTTTGATCCGGTTGATATATACCAAAAGTATATTCTTTCGGGGTTGGTTGGACAACCGTCTACCCGATGTAATCATCGAGGCTCTTGCTCAACTCGCCCGCGCCAGCAGTGGCTCCAGCTACCGTGCCCACGATCCTGGCGCTGTTGGTATTGAGGTTCGAATGCGCATCCTGTCCGTCCGACTCGATGAGCAGACCGACGCGCTGCTGCGTGCCTATTGCGCCCGCACCGGCGTAACCCAAACCGAGGCGATCAAGTCCGGTATCGCCGCCTTGTCGCGCCAATCCGTCTCGCCCGCCGAGTTGGCCGAATCCCTGGATCTGGTAGGGTGTTTCGACAGCGGTAAGGGTGATCTGGGCCGCGATCATTCACGGCATCTGCGCGAGAAACTGGCTGCTCGAGCCCGGCGTGGCTAGGGCCTTGCTCGATACCGGCCCGCTGGTCGCCTGGCTGGACAAGGGGGATGGCGACCATGCGCGCACGGCGGCGTTCTTCGCCGGTTTCCAGGGGCGCTTGCTGACCACCTGGCCCGTGCTCACCGAAGTTTGCCACCTGCTGCCGCAGCATGTGATCGGACGCTTCATGCGCTGGGTAGCCGCGGGCGGTGTGGAGGTGCGGGAACTGCCCCCGACGGCAGCCGCCGGGATCGCCGACCTGATGGAAAAATACGCCGATCTGCCGATGGACCTGGCCGATGCTTCCCTGGTCTGGCTGGCGACCAGGACGGGAATCAATGAGGTCATCACCCTGGACCGTGCCGATTTCGGCATCTACCGACTGCCGGGCGGCCAGCACCTGGTCAATCTGTTGGCTGAAGGGTAAACCCGGCCGCCCTCACATTGAGCCCACACAGCTTCTGGTCCGTGCCATGGAGCCTTGCCAGTCATGGCTTTTTGCTAACATGGCCGCAAAGTCTGCTTCACCCTTTGGAAAGATACTGCTGACGAAACGATGGACTGATGAACCTCAAAGCCCTCCAAGGACTCGACCGCGACCTCCAGCAGTCCCTGCTGCATCAGATTCGCGACCTGTGGACCCACACCTCCACCGCCCTGGAAGGCAACACCCTCACCCTGGGCGAGACCAAGTTCGTCATCGAGGAAGGTCTGACGGTGGCCGGCAAGCCGCTCAAGGATCACCAGGAGGTGATGGGCCATGCCCGCGCCATCGAGCTGATTTACGCCTGGCTGGACCGGGAGGTGACCGAAGCCATGCTGTTCGAGCTGCACAAGGCGGTGCAGACCGAAATCGTCACCGATATCTACAAGCCTTACGGTGCCTGGAAAGTCGAACCCAACGGCACCTATGCCGTGACGGCTGACGGCCGGCAGGTCTTCATCGAATATGCCATGCCCGAGGACGTGCCGGCCCTGATGGACGAATGGCTGCGTGAGCTGAATCGTCTTGCGCAGCGGACCCTGAGCGAGACCGAAGCGATCGACGCCTACGCCAGGCTGCACATGGGTTTCGTGCACATCCACCCGTTCCGGGACGGCAACGGCCGCATGGCGCGGCTGTTGGGCAATTTCCCGGTGTTGCGTTCGGGCCATCTGCCGGTGGTCATAGCCGTGCGCGACCGCAAGGCCTATATCGATATTCTGGCCGAGCATCACATCGCCGCCGGGCAGCTGACGCGGGAAACTGGCGTCTGGCCGGACGAGACGCTTGATGCGTCGTTCAAGGCGTTCTGCCGGCAATCCTATCGAGCGACACGGGCCTTGATCGAGCAAGCTCGGGCGCAGCAAGCCAGGCGCGCAAAATGATAAACTGCATAAATTGTAATTCCGATTTACAATCTATGCACTATGAAACCCCGCGTGCTCGCCCCTCTGCTGCGAAAGCTTGCTGACGATTACCCCATCGTCACCGTGACCGGTCCCCGCCAGTCGGGCAAGACCACCCTGTGCCGGGGCGTGTTTCCCGACAAGCCCTATGTCAGTCTGGAGCCGCTCGATCGGCGCCAGTACGCGATCGACGATCCGCGCGGCTTTCTGGACGAATATCGACGGGGGGCGGTGATCGACGAGGTGCAGAACGCGCCAGACCTGGCCAGCTACTTGCAGGAAGCGGTGGACGACGATCCGACGCCGGGCCGGTTCATCCTGACCGGCTCCCGGCATTTCGGCCTGTCGCAAAGCATCAGCCAGTCGCTGGCCGGCCGCGCGGCGATCCTGCACCTGCAGCCGCTCAGTCTGGATGAGCGCCGGTTCTTCACCACCTCCGACGACGAACTGTTCCCGGTGCTGTTCAGCGGCGGCTATCCGCGCATCCATGAGCATCGGCTCGATCCAGCGCGCTGGCTGACGGATTACGTCGCTACCTATGTCGAACGGGATGTGCGGCAATTGTCCAACATCGGCGATCTGGGCGTGTTCACTCAATTCCTGCAACTGTGCGCCGCGCGTACCGGGCAGGAAGTCAATCTGTCAGCCTTGGGCGCCGATGCGGGCATCTCGCACAATACCGTCAAGGCCTGGCTGGGGGTGCTGGAAGCCAGCTTTCTGGTGTTTCAATGCCCCTCCTGGCAGCGCAATCTGCGCAAGCAGCTGGTGAAAGCCCCCAAGCTGCATTTCATCGACAGCGGTCTGGCCTGCCACTTGCTCGGTATCCGTAATCCGGAGCAGCTGCGGCATCATCCGCTGCGCGGACCGCTGTTCGAGAGCTGGGTGGCGGCCGAGATCTACAAGCACCGCGCCCATCGCGGGCTGCCGCCGAATCTGCGCCACTTCCGGGAATCGCGCGGGCTGGAGGTCGATATCCTGGTCGAGGACGGGCTGGCGCTGACCGCCGTCGAGGTGAAATCCGGCGCCACCGTGGACCGGTCCTTCCTCAAGCCTCTGGAACGGTTCAGGGACTTGCTGGCGCCATACCCCGAACTGTCGCTCTGCGCCCGGCTGGTTCATGGCGGTGAAGGGTACCAGCGACGAACCGCGGCCGAGGTGATCGGCTGGCGGGAGATGGCGGCTGTCGAGTGGTGAAGCCCTCAACCCGCCCGCGCCAGCGGGCGTTCCAGGGCGTCGCGCTCCAGCAGCAGGCC
>CAYMHN010000390.1:0-4094 GCA_964390235.1 uncultured Candidatus Competibacteraceae bacterium | reverse complement strand
GGATAAAATTCAGCCGCCAATTCAGGCTGTCGGCGTCGCTTTCGGCCAGAAAGCTTTCAGGAAATCCGCCCCGATGCCACAATGTGTACACCTCGTCCGGTGCAACTTCCATGGCGGTGATGGGAGGCAGCTCGCAAAAGGCGATGCGCCCGGCCAGGGTTTCGCTGCTTTGTTTCAGCAACTCGATAGACGCGGAACCCAACAACAGAAATTGTCCATGCTTTTTTCCCTGCCGGCGACGCTGATCGATGATGCTGCGCAAAGGTGCAAAAATATTCGGAGCACGCTGCACCTCATCCAGTACCAGCAGTTTGTTATCGTTCAACTCGCAAAACTGTTCAATATCGGAGATTTTGACCAGATCGCGCGGCCTTTCCAGATCCAGATACACGGCATCACGGTTGCTGACGATAATATGTGCCAGTGTGGTTTTACCGACCTGTCTTGGACCCAGCAGAGCAACGGCCGGATGCTTATCCAGCAATTCCTCCAGGCGTTGTTTGAGTTTTCGCTTAATCATGTGTCCAAATCTAACATATCATTTTTAATATGGACAGTAAAAATAGCTGCAATACGCCCGGGACCGGCAGGTGACGCATGGCTGAACGGCTAGTAGCCATCGCGGTCGGCAATCCCTCGCGCGGCGACGACGCGCTCGGACCCCTGCTGCTGGAGCGGATCGCGGCGGAGTTCCCCGACGTCGTCGCATTGTGCGACTTCCAGCTCCAGATCGAGCATGCGCTGGATCTCGGGGACGCTGATCGGGTGCTGTTCATCGACGCGGCGACCGGGCTCGAAGCCCCGTTCACCTTTACCGAGATCGGCCCTGATGCCGGCAACGCGGTGCTAACCCATGCCCTGTCGCCGGCGGGGGTGCTGGAAGTCTTTCAGCGGGTCGAAGGGCGGGCACCGCCACCGGCCTTTGTGCTGGCATTGCGGGGCAGTCGCTTCGGACTGGGCGAGGCGGTGTCGGAAGATGCACTGGCGGCGCTGGAGACGGCCTGGCGGTTCATCCGGCCGTTGCTGGTCGCGCCGGATGTCGAGGACTGGCGTGCCTTTGTTGCGACGGATGCTAGAATTACAGTCCGTGGCGCCGATTCCCGAACCGACAGGAGCACCAGCCCGCTCTGGTATAACGGTCCGTGATGCCGACCGGTGTCGGCTCAATAAAGGTCCGTCGAAACAGGTGGATTGTCAGGTGCCTTGGCAAGTACCGCCATGGCGTCTTCCCTGGTCGTCCTGGCGGCGATTTCCCGCAGCTTCGACATGTACGTCATCTGTTCGCGAATCAGCAATCCGTCATGGATCAACTCGTTATACAGGCGATTCTCGGAAACTCCCAGCTCCTCAGCCAGGCGCTTGCCGCGAGCACGGTCGTCCTTGGGAATTCGTAGCGGGAAGGAGTCTTTGCTCATGACCGTCTCCAAGATTGCATCAGTTGTCCCGGTGTACATAGAGTGACCTGTGGAAATCGAAGTTCTGACCGCGCGAAGTCGGCGATATTGTGGGTTACGATGGTACAAGGCCAGGCTGCCACGGCGATTTCCAGTATGAAATTGTCGTCCTCATCGGTCAGATTGGGCCGCCAGAGGTAACGCACGTCGATCTCCGTCGCATCGGCTATCAACTGCGCCAGTACGATTTCGACCTCGCGACAGGAGATTCCCGTTTCGGCAAGGATCTCCGGGCGACTCAGCACATCCCGGTATTCATAGACCAGTTTGTGATGAACCACCAGGGGCAACTCGCCTAGCAGGGCACGGCGAACGATAGCATTGCTTGCTCCGTTTCTGGATCGAAAAGCCGCTACGAGGACATTCGTGTCAAGCAGATATCGCATAATTGGATGATATCGAAAATGACATCACAGTGAAACACCCTGGCGAGATGATGCCAACTTGCTTGTCAGGCGGTTTGCACGTAAGCGCAAGAGTTCCCAAGAGCATTGCACTGCTATTTATTGATTTATCAAGAAATATCTTGATATGTTGAGAATGTGCCAGATAAACGGATGGAACCCATGGAGTTGAAAAAATTCGCCAGCCAGGCCGATCTTGCCGTTCTTGCAGAGTTGCGGCGTTTGCGCGTGACGAAGGGCAGCTGTTTCAGGCGCTGGTCCATGAAGCGTTCACCGACCTGATCGAGAAGCGCCGGCAGGGCAGGGCGCGGTCGCATGTCATGGCGGCTTATCGGGCCAGCCATGAGCGCTTCGGCTTTTTATATGAAAAGCTGGCCAAGTGAGCTTCGATTATCTGACCGTTGCCGATGTGTTGGCCATCCGTGTCGATCTGATGCGCTGGATCTCGGGGACGCTGATCGGGTGCTGTTCATCGACGCGGCGACCGGGCTCGAAGCCCCGTTCACCTTTACCGAGATCGGCCCTGATGCCGGCAACGCGGTGCTAACCCATGCCCTGTCGCCGGCGGGGGTGCTGGAAGTCTTTCAGCGGGTCGAAGGGCGGGCACCGCCACCGGCCTTTGTGCTGGCATTGCGGGGCAGTCGCTTCGGACTGGGCGAGGCGGTGTCGGAAGATGCACTGGCGGCGCTGGAGACGGCCTGGCGGTTCATCCGGCCGTTGCTGGTCGCGCCGGATGTCGAGGACTGGCGTGCCTTTGTTGCGACGGATGCTAGAATTACAGTCCGTGGCGCCGATTCCCGAACCGACAGGAGCACGAGAACATGACCGATAACAAGATTCCTTCCGGCCTAAAACGCCGCGGTTTCATCGCTGGCACGGCAGCGGCCGTCGGCGCCGCCGCGCTGGGTTTTCCCTATCTCAACCTGCACGCCCAGAACGGCACGTTGAAGGTGGGCACCTACGGCGGCTATTTCAAGGATTCCTTCGACCAGCATATCTATCCCGATTTCACCGCCGCGACCGGCATCCGGATCGAGTCCATCGCCGAACCCACCGGCGAGGCCTGGTTGGTGCAGCTGCGCAATGCCGCCCGGGCCGGGGTGGCGCCGGCTGATGTCAACATGATGGCCGGTACCCCGATGTTGCGCGGCGCGCTGGAGGAACTGTGGCTGCCGCTGGACGAAGCGCGCTTGCCCAATGTAACCGGGAACATGCCGGACAATTTCATCCATCGCTACCCCGACGGCCGGCTGTACGGCGCCGGGGCGGTGTCCTGGTACATCACCCTGTGCAGCAACACCGCGGTGATTCCCGAGGCGCCCGAATCCTGGGCCGATATGTGGGACGAGCGCTACCGCGACACGCTCGGCCTGCTGGCGCTGTCCACCAATTCCTTTCTGCTGGAAATCACCGCCAAGACCTTCTTCGGCGGCTACGACATTCTCGGCACGCAGGAGGGCATCGAACAAGTGCTGGCCAGGATCGCCGAGCTGAAACCCAATGTGCGCCTGTGGTATCGGGACGAGGGTACGTTCCAGCAGGCCCTGCAGGACGGCGAGATCCCCATGGGGCAGTACTACCACGACGTGGCCGGTCTCGCCGCCGCTCAGGGGTTCCCGGTGCGCTCGACCTTCCCGCGCGAGGGCGGGGTGCTGGATTCCGGTTCCTGGGTGGTCACCCGCGCCTCCACCCAGCAGGAACTGGCCGAGGTGTTCATCGATTACACCGCCCAGCCCGAAATCCAGTCCCTGCTGGCCCGCAACGTGGGTACCGCCCCGGTGATCGCCCGCGATTTCATGGATCTGAGCGACGAGGAATTTGCCGCGGTATCCAGCGACATCGAGCCGGTGCTGCCGCAGTATTCGATGTATCTTGAACACGGCGACTGGATCTCGGATCGCTGGAACGAGATGATCATCAGCTGACCCTGATGCGGCGCTGATTGCCCGGTTCCGCGCATGCATGCGCTGCAACTGAGCGATGTGAGCAAGCGCTTCGGCGCCGTCACGGCCGTGGATGGGGTGGAGCTGCATTTCGAACCGGGGCGCTTCGTCAGCCTGCTCGGGCTGTGGGGAATGGCCGGCTTCTTCACCTTCCTGCGCAAGCTGGGCGGCTCGTACACCTTCGTGGTGGTGACGGACCGTGCCGACCTCGATGACCAGATCTACAAGAACTTCGTCTCGACTAGTGCCGTGACCGAGGAAGGTGCTCAGGCTGCGAGCGGTGAGCACTTGAA
>CAYMHN010000389.1:0-4098 GCA_964390235.1 uncultured Candidatus Competibacteraceae bacterium | reverse complement strand
CGTGCCCGCGGCCATGCGCCGGCCCCGCTGCGCCTGCCCGCCGGTTTCGGCGCGGCGCCCGAGGTGCTGGCCCTGGGCGGCGAACTCAAGAACAGCTTCTGTCTGCTCAAGGACGGCGAGGCGATCCTGTCCCAGCACCTCGGTGACCTGGAAAACGCCGCGGCCCGTGCCGCCTGCCGGGAAACCCTGGCCTTGTATCGGGAACTGTTCGATCATCGTCCGCGAGTGCTGGCCATCGACAGCCACCCCGAGTACCTGCCGAGCAAGCTCGGGCGCGAATGGGCCACAACCAGCGGTATCCCACTGGTCACGATCCAGCATCACCATGCCCATATCGCCGCCTGTCTGGCGGACAACGGCGTCGTCCTGGACGCACCGCCAGTGCTGGGTATCGCGCTGGACGGCCTCGGCTACGGCGACGACGGCACCATGTGGGGCGGTGAGTTCCTGCTTGCCGATTACCGCAGCTACCGTCGGCTAGGCACTTTCGCGCCGGTTCCCATGCCCGGCGGCACGCAGGCGATCCGGCAACCCTGGCGCATGGCCTATGCCCATCTGCGCAGCACCGGCGACTGGCCGCGCCTGGCGAACGAATACGCCGATCTCCCCTTTTTCCGCCAGCTGGCGAACCAGCCGCTGCGGACCCTGGACGGCATGATCGCCAGCGGCTTCAACAGTCCGCTGACCAGCTCCTGCGGGCGGCTGTTCGATGCCGTGTCCGCCGTGCTCGGAATCTGCGCCACGGCGAGCTACGAGGGCCAAGCCGCCGTCGAACTGGAAGCCACGGTGGACGACACCGCGCTGCGCGACGCCGAGGGCTATCGGTTCGGAATCGAGGCCGCCGGTGCACTGTCGTATCTGGACCCTCGCCCGATGTGGCAGGCACTGCTCGGCGATCTGCGCGACGGCGTCTCGACCGGGGTCATCGCGGCGCGTTTCCATGCCGGACTGGCGCAAGCCATCGTGCGCATGGTAGAACATCTGAGGGGATATGATGCCCGGACGGAACGCATCGCCCTGTCCGGCGGTGTGTTCCAGAACGCGATTCTGGGCACCGAGTTGATCCGGACGCTCGAAGCCCGGGGCCTGGAAGTGCTCCGGCATTCCCGGGTGCCGGCCAACGACGGCGGCCTGAGCCTGGGCCAGGCGGTGGTCGCCGCGGCCCGAACGATCGATGGAGAATCCGCATGTGCGTAGGCATCCCCGGCCGGATCGTGGAAATCGTCGACGCGGCCACCGACACGGCCACGGTCGAGATCGGCGGCATCCGCCGGGCCGTGAACATCGCCTTCGTGGTCGAGGACGGACACGGCCACGCCGATTGTGTGGGCGACTGGGTGCTGGTCCACGTGGGCTTCGCCATGAGCCGCATCGACGAGGACGAAGCGCTCAAGACCCTGGAGCTGCTGCGTGCGCTGGGCGAAATGGACGAGGAGCTGCGGATGCAAGGCACACGGGTGTAGCCATGCCTCCGGACCCGAACCCTCTGCGCGAACTCTACCCCTTCCTGCACGGCGACCGGCAGGAGGCCGGAGCGGTCGATACCGCCCTGCTGGAATCGGTCCGACAAAAGGCCGCGCACAGCGTCGAGGTAAAGCAGCGGTTCTTTGCCGACAACGGTCCAGCCATCGTGGATGCCGCGCGCGCCATCGCCGCCGTCTATCAGCGCGACGGGCGCATGCTGTCCATGGGCAACGGCGGATCGAGCTGCGACGCCGCCCACTTTGCCGTGGAGTTTCTGCACCCGATCACCACCGGCCGCCCGGCCCTGACCGCCATCAACCTGGTGGCCGACAACGCCATGCTGACCGCGGTCGGCAACGACGTCGGCTTCGACCATGTGTTCGTGCGCCAGGTCATCGCCCATGGCCGGCCGGGGGACGGCCTGATCGGCTTTTCCACCAGCGGCAACTCCAAGAACCTCCTCAAGGCCTATGCCAGGGCCAGGGAAATGGGCCTGACCACCATCGGCCTGGCCGGCGGCGACGGCGGCGAGATGGCCCGATCCGACGATGTCGACCACTGTTTGGTGGTGGCCACCGACAGCATCCACCGCATCCAGGAAGTACACGTGGCCACCTATCACATCCTCTGGGATCTGGTGCACACCCTGCTCGCCGACGCACGCGGAGGGTACTCATGAAATTCATTGACGAATTCCGCGACCCGGCCAGGGCCCGGGTCCTGGTGAAGGAAATCAATGCCCTGATACCCCGGATCTCCGTCTGCGCCAGGCGTCCTCTGCAGCTGATGGAAGTCTGCGGCGGCCATACCCACACGATTTTCAAGTACGGCATCGAGCAACTGCTCCCGGACGCCATCGAACTGGTGCACGGCCCCGGCTGCCCGGTGTGCGTACTGCCCATGGGTCGGGTGGACGATTGCGTGGCCCTGGCCGAGCACCCGAACGTGATCTTCACCACCTTCGGCGACGCCATGCGCGTACCCGGCTCGAACAAGAGCCTGTTGCAGGCCAAGGCCGAGGGCGCCGACATCCGCCTGGTCTACTCGCCCATGGACGCCTTGAAGCTGGCGCGTGACAACCCCGACCGCGAGGTGGTGTTCTTCGCCCTGGGCTTCGAGACCACCATGCCGTCCACCGCGCTCACCATCCTGCGCGCCGAGGCCGAGGGTATCGACAACTTCTCGGTGTTCTGCAACCACATCACCATCATCCCGACCATCAAGGCGATCCTGGATTCACCGGAGCTGACCCTGGACGGTTTCCTGGGTCCGGGCCACGTGAGCATGGTGATCGGCAGCGCTCCCTACGCATTCATCGCCAGGCACTATCGCAAGCCGCTGGTGATCTCGGGCTTCGAGCCGCTGGATATCCTGCAGTCGATATGGATGGTGCTCAAGCAGCTCGCCGAAGGCCGCTGCGAGGTGGAGAACCAGTACCAGCGCGTGGTCCCGGAGGCCGGCAACCATACCGCGCTGGAGGCGGTACAGCGGGTATTCCGGCTGCGCGAGTTCTTCGAGTGGCGCGGCCTGGGCTCGATCGATCACTCCGGGGTCCGACTGCGCGACGCCTACGCCCGCTTCGACGCGGAACAGCGCTACTCGGTGCCCAATCTGAAGATCGCCGATCCCAAGTCCTGCCAGTGCGGCGAGGTCCTGAAAGGGGTCATCAAGCCCTGGCAGTGCAAGGTGTTCGGCACCGCCTGTACACCGGAAACACCGCTGGGTTCGCTGATGGTGTCGTCCGAAGGCGCCTGCGCGGCGGTCTACAACTACGGTCGGGTCGACCTGTCCGAGATTCTGAAGCAGCGCGCAGCGGCGCAGGGAGCCCGGACATGAAGGAGCGCGCCACGGTCCATCGATTGGAGCCACGCATCCGCAGCCGCTCGGGCAAGGTCCGCGGCGAGATCATCACGCTGTCGCACGGCAGCGGCGGCAAGGCCATGCGCGATCTGATCGACGACATCTTCGTCGGCGCCTTCGCCGATCCGGCCCTGGCACCGCTGGAGGATCAGGCCCGCTTTCCACTGGCCGAGCTGACCCGTCACGGTGACCGGCTGGCCTTCACCACCGATTCCTATGTGGTCGATCCGCTGTTCTTCCCCGGCGGCGATATCGGTGAACTGGCGGTCAACGGCACGGTCAACGACCTCGCGGTCTCCGGCGCCCGGCCGCTGTATCTGTCCTGCGGCTTCATTCTGGAAGAGGGTTTCCCGGTGGCTGATCTGCGCCGCATCGCGGCCTCCATGCAACAGGCCGCCGAGGCCGCCGGCGTCCGGATCGTCACCGGCGACACCAAGGTGGTGCATCGCGGCGCGGTGGACAAGCTGTTCATCAATACCAGCGGCGTCGGAGTGATCCCGGCCGGGGTGAACATCGCCGCCGAACGCGCCCGGCCCGGCGACAAGGTGCTGGTGAACGGCACTATCGGCGATCACGGGGTGGCGATTCTCGGCGCGCGCGACGACCTGGCCCTGGAAGTTCCCGTGGCGAGCGACACGCGGCCGTTGAACGATCTGGTCGCGGCGCTGCTGGAAGCCTGCCCCGAGGTGCACTGCCTGCGCGACGCCACCCGCGGCGGCATCGCCACGGTCCTGAACGAGTTCGCCCTGAGCGCGGATGTCTGCATCAACCTGG
>CAYMHN010000388.1:0-4102 GCA_964390235.1 uncultured Candidatus Competibacteraceae bacterium | reverse complement strand
CGGCCCCGTTGGCGCTGAGTCTGGTGGCTGGCCATATCTGGTGGCGCGGGGTGCGGCGCGGTCTGGAACTGATCTCGGAAACAAAGTTGCACTGAAAATCCATCGATGAGCGAGACTCCCCCGGAGGCACGGCCTACCCTTGCCGAGGCATCGACCCCGATCGCGACCGGCGTGTTGCTGCTCGGCTTGTCCTACTACCTGTTCGGTGACCAGGGCATGTACGGGCCACACCAGGTTGCCATTGTCTGTACCACCATGGTGGCGGTGTATATCGGCTGGCGCCGCGGCCATGCCTTGGACGAACTGCGCGAAGCGGCGAAATCGGGTGTGCTGTCGGCCACCGGCACGATCTTCTCCCTGTTCGCCGTCGGCGCGCTACTCGGCACCTGGGCGATGAGCGGCACGCTGTTGGCCATGGGCTATTACCTGCTGCAAGTGCTCAGCCCGAGCTATCTGTACCTCACGGCCGCCGTGATCGCCGCCCTGGTCGGGTTCACCATCAGCAGTGCCTGGACCGTCGCCTCCACCGTCGGCATCGGCCTGGTGGGCATCGCCCAGCAGATGGGCCTGGACTCGGCGATCACCGCCGGCGCGGTGATCTCCGGCGCCTATTTCGGCGACAAGGCTTCGCCGCTCTCGCCCAAGACCCGACTCGCCGCCGAAGCCGCCGACGCCGATCCGCGCGAGCATGTGCGCGAAGCCCTGTGGACTTCGCAACCCGCCTTCGGCCTGGCGCTGGTGCTGTTCTGGTGGCTAGGCGAGCCGGGCGACTTCGATCCCTCGGTGACCACCGCCATCATCAATGACGCCCTGCACATCTCGCCGCTACAGCTGCTACCGGTGATTCTGGTATTCGTCCTGGCAATGCTGGGCTGGCCGACGTTCACCACGATGTTTCTCGGTGCGCTGGCGGGCGGTGTGGTCGCGGTGTTGGTGGCGCCAGAGCGGGTGATCGCGTTCGCCGCCGACGCTAGCCTGGCTACGCCGCTGGCGCTGCTGAAGGGCGTTTGGCAGGCGATGGCCAGCGGCTATGTATCGACCACCGGGGTGGCGCGAATCGACCAGTTCCTGTCGCGCGGCGGCATGGCCTACATGCTCGGCATCGTCTGGCTGGTCATCGTGGCCCAGGCCTTCGGCGGGGTGATCGAGAAGACCGGCGTGCTGCAACGGCTGATCGCGCCGCTCGTCGCTGCGGCACGGTCGACCGGCGGACTGGTGAGTACCCTGGTCGGCGCGGCCGTGGCGACCAATGTGTTCACGGCCAGCCAGAATCTCGCGATCAGTCTGCCGGAACGGATGTGCAAGAACGCCTTCGACCAGCGTGGCCTTGACCCGGTGGTCATGTCACGCGCCGTGAGCGATTCCGGCACGGTCACCTCGGCGCTGATCCCCTGGAACAGCTGCGGCGCCTACCTGGCGGCGGCCCTGGGCGTCGCCACCTTCAGCTATGCCCCCTACGCCTTGTTCAATCTCCTGAGTCCGCTGCTTACCATCGCTTTCGCGTTTCTCGGTCTGCGCATGCTGCGCGGCCGTCAAAAGCCGCTCCCGGTCGCCGCCGAGTAGAGGGTGGAGTCACCTGATTCCTTCCACGATCCGATCCAGCATATAGGGGAAGAACGGGTTGGAGGCCATGCGAATCAGCGAATCCAGGCTGACGATCAGCGTGCCGCGCTCGCCGCGCGGAGCCAGTGCGCCCAGGCTGACGCCGTACTCCTCGACCGGGTCGGGGTACATGCCGTACAGGGAATCGTCCAGCGGAAACGGCACCGCGACATGCGACAGCGAGAACACGTCCAGCGGATAGGACAAGCCCAGCTCGCGGGTCTGCTCGGTCACCGCGCCGGACTCGGTGACGTGTTCGACGACCTCGCGGGTACCGGGATCGGCATTGCTGATGATGGCGGTTCGAAACCGCCGTGGCGGGTCGTGCAGGATGCGGCCCAGTACGGTGTTGGCGGTGGCGCGCATCAGCGGGCCGAAAGTGGCGCTGCGGTTCAGATCGAACAGGACCAGTTCGCTGCCATTGTCGGGCAGCTGCTCGTACAGCGCGGCAATCACCGCCCGGGTGCTCACCGTGAAGTCCACCACCGATTGAAAGGTGAGAATGGGCGGTAGCTCATCCAGGCGACCCTCGCGGGCATAGCGGGCGAGCCGCGGTTGCAGGGCGCGCGTCAGCAGCGACGACTGGCGCGCGCCGTTGATCGGGAAGGAGTTGTACTTGAAGGGATTGAACTCCGGCACCACGCTGAGCCAGGCCGCCCGCGCGAAGGCCGGAAACACGGCCGGCCAACCGGCTACCCCGGCGAACCGGGCCATCTCGGTAACGCCGATCATCGGCGAAATCAGCACCACCCGGTCCGCCCGGCTCAGGTTCGGGTCATCGATGGCGTCCAGCGCATACTTCATGGCCAGCGCCCCGCCGTTGGAAAACCCGATCAGGTGCAAGGGACGCGCCGGGCCGATACGGCGGCGGGCTTCCCTCACGGCCAGACGGGTTGCTTCCGACCAGTTTTCCCAGTACACCTTGGTCAGACCGGCCGGTACCGTACCATGGCCCGGCAAGCGGATCGCGACCGCGACATAGCCGTGCTCCCGATAACGCCGGGCGATGTGCCGCAGACTGTAGGGCGAGTCCGTCAGTCCGTGCAGGAACACCGCGGCCCCGACCGGTTCGCCAGTGGGTTCCAGGATGTAGGAGCGATTCCAGTCGGTTGCGAAATTTCCCGGATACACGGGGCTGCCGGCGAAGTAGCGGTTGGCCGGAATGCGGTCCTCGGGGTCCAGCTTCTGGGTGACTTCGGCCCGCAGTTCATCGAAGATCGCCTGCTCACGTGCCAGATACGCGGTCCAGTCGGCCGTGGCCAGCTCCTCGCTGGTCAACTCCTCGGGAACATGGGTATGCCAGATCTGGAGCGGCGCGCCGCGGAAGGCGTCATAGGCGCGCACCCCCAGAAAGGTCAGGAGGGCGGCCGCGAGCAGCAGCGCCGCCATCCTGAACAGCTTGACTACCCTTGCTCTCATTGCTTCGATACTCTCAAGTCGATTGCCGACACTATAACCAATTGCCTACACCCTCATGAAGCCCGATTATGCCAGGCGCCGGGTTCTGACCATCAGCGCCCGATAGAAGCAATACCCCGCCAGCGCCGCCGCCAGATGCTTAAGCGTGTGGCCGCTGACGATGCCGGTGAGTTCGAACCAGAACGCATCGGTCAACTCCAGTGCCTTGGCCAGCACGTACAAAGCCACCAGCCACCATAAGTGATGCTTGCGGGTGAACGGCGAGGGGAAGGCCAGCAGTATATAGGGTGTCAGTACCAGTGGCAGGAACTGCACCAGTATATAGGGACGCAGATCGCCGCGCCCCAGCAGTTCGCTGACATGCCAATAGATCACCGACAGAATGCCTATCAGTAGCAAGGGCCAGAGCAGGCGCCGGCCGGCCTTGAGCGACACCGATTCGCCCACCAGGGCGGCGAAGAAGGCCATGAAGGCGATGGTCATGGGCAGTCGGTCCCAGACCAGGGTCGTGTTGTTCGGCTCCAGGTGATAATAGGCCGAGCCGAAGCCGGTGAGCAGTACGCCGATGAAAAAAATCCGATAATGCGTGACCAGTTCCGCCAGCCCACCGGGCAAGGGTCCATGCCGCAAGGCGGCCAGTCCGACCAGGCCCACCACGACGAAGGGCAGATTGGAGATCACATCGAGAAAATTGGGAATCCCCAACCAGGTGCGCCGGTCGGCGAAAGCGTGATAGTGGATATCCTGGGGAATGGGCGGGACGAAGGCCATGCCGATGATGGCACCGGCGATGAGGATCAGGACAAATCGTCCATGCAAGGACATTGCGCGCTTGAGTAATGGGTTAGAATCGAAATTTTATCCGAATCGATAGCCATGCAAGTGCATCTCAGCGCGCTAGGTTGCCGCCTCAACGAGGCCGAACTGGAACACTGGGCGAGCCGTTTCCAGGCCGCCGGGCATGAAGTGGTGGACGAGGTTGAGGCGGCCGATCTGCTGGTGCTGAATACCTGCGCCGTGACCGGCGCCGCCGCGCGCAAGTCGCGTCAGGCCATCCGCCAGCTGCATCGGCGCAACCCCC
>CAYMHN010000387.1:0-4116 GCA_964390235.1 uncultured Candidatus Competibacteraceae bacterium | reverse complement strand
CGATGCGGACGAAGAAGGGGTTGCTCAGATCGCTTACCGAGACACCGACCGCGCGCAACTCCCGGGCCAGCGCCACCGGCGCCAGCAGCAAGGCCAGCAGCACCCCGCAAGCGACCCTGTCGAGCCCTGTCACGGTGGGTGTTTCTCCTTCCTCATGCGCGTCAACCCGCCCTTTCGGCCGGCTCATGTTACAAATATTAACGACCGGTCGTCATATTCTAAATGTTTTGTTAACAGATGGGAGATAGCTTGTAAAGCACAACCATCGAGGAGCGGCGCACCGGCGCGCAGTCACGACTGCCCCCTGCCAGGCACAGAACCATGAAGCCCCTGCTGATCATCCCCCTGCGAACCGGCATCCTGAACCTGTTACTGGTCGGTGCGGCAGCCGCGCAGTGCAACCCCGATTTCAGCGCCATCACCCTGGAAGTCGGTACTCGCACCCAGCCCTTCATCGCCAGTGCCGTCCAGCTGGCCGCGGTGAGCTGGTCGCAGCGTACTTGCGGCACGGTCAATCTCACCGAAATTCCGGTCGACCAACTCTATCCGACCTTTCTGGAGTCCCTGCGGGCGGAACAGGGCCGGTTCGATATCATCACCATCGGGCCGTTCTGGACCCCGGATTTCGCCCCCTATCTGAGCGAGATGCCGGAAGCGATGCTCCAGACCGAAGCCTGGCGGGACATCCACCCGGTCTATCGGGAGCGACTGATGGTCTGGGAGGGCCGTTACCTGACCCAGACCATGGACGGTGACCTGCACAGCCTGACCTATCGCCTCGACCTGTTCGACGACCCGGACGAGCAGCGCCGCTTCGAGGAACGCCATGGCTATCCGCTGGCCCCCCCGGAGACCTGGGATCAGTATTACGATATCGCCCGCTTCTTCACCCGGCCGGATCAGGATCTCTGGGGCACGGCCGAGGCCTACCGGCCCGGCGGCGAGCAGTTCTGGTTCTTTTTCTCGCACGCGGCGGCCTATACCAACCATCCGGATCATCCGGGCTCGATGTTCTTCGACCCGGATACCATGCGGGCCCAGATCGACAACCCCGGCTGGGTGCGGGCGCTGGAAGACTACATCCGCGGCCTCAATGTCGCCCCGCCCGGGGCGCTGGGTTTCGCCTCGGACGACATCCACAACATCTTCGCCGGCGGTTCGGTGGCGATGAACTTCGACTGGGGAGACACCGGGGTCAACGCCGCCGATCCCGAACGCAGCCTGGTCAGCGGCCGGGTGGGCTCGGCCCTGTTGCCCGGCTCCCGGGAAATCTGGAATCCGCAAACCCGCCAGTGGGACCGCTACCCCGAACCGGTCCGCTCGCCATTCCTGGCTTTCGGTGGCTGGCAGGCCGCCGTACCCGCCAACAGCGAGCGGATCGAGGCCGCCTGGCATTTCATCGAATGGCTGTCCAGCCCGGAAGTCAGCGGCCAGGCCGTGGTCACCCCGCAATCGGGTATCAACCCCTATCGCTACAGTCATTTCGAGAACCGCGACCGCTGGTTGAAGCTGTTCACCCCACGGGAGGCGGAAATGTATCTCGACACCCAACTCGCCAGCCTGAATGCACCCAATGTCGCCCTGGACATGCGACTGCCCGGCTACTTCGAGTACACCCGGTTGCTGGAGGCCCAGCTGATACGGGCGCTGAGCTTCGAAATCCCCCCCGCAGAGGCTCTGAACAACGCGGCCGCCGACTGGGACGCGCTGACCGAGCGCCTGGGGCGTGAGCGGCAGCGCGCCGCCTATCGCGCCTCCATGGGTCTGGACTAGAGGATAGCGCCATGTCTGAAACCGCTACCCGTACGCCGGCCCTGGACATGCACGGCATCAGCAAGACGTTTCCCGGCGTCAAGGCGCTGGACGGGGTGCAGCTAACCGCCTGGGCCGGTGAGATCCACTCGCTGATGGGAGAAAACGGTGCCGGCAAGAGCACCCTGATGAAGATCCTGTCCGGGGCCTACACCATGGACCCCGGCGGCGAGATCAGGATCGACGGCCGACCGGTGAGGATCACCGACCCGCAGGCCGCTCGTACCGCCGGGATCGCCATCATTTATCAGGAGCTGAGCCTGTCACCCAATCTGACGGTGGCGGAAAACATCTTTCTGGGCAATGAGCCGCGCTACTTCGGCGGCATCGTCGATCGCCGGCGGATGAATCTCGAAGCCGCCCGGGTGCTGGAACGGCTGGCTGCCGATTTCGGCCCCACCGCCGTGGCCGGGCGACTCTCCATCGCCGAACAGCAGCAGGTCGAGATCGCCCGGGCGCTATACCGGAAAAGCCATATCCTGATCATGGACGAACCCACCACGACGCTGTCCAGCCGCGAGACCGACCGCTTGTTCGAACTGATCAAGCGACTGCGCGACGAGGGTATCGCCATCATCTACATCAGCCACCGGATGGCCGAGATCTACGAACTGTCCGACCGGGTCAGCGTGCTGCGCGACGGCACTTATGTCGGCACCCTGGACCGCGATCAACTGTCGGCCGAGAAACTGGTGCAGATGATGGTCGGGCGCCCCCTGCGGGATCTGTTCGACAAGGCCAGCCACGCGACCGAGCAGACCGTGCTCGAGGTCCAGGAACTGACCGATGGCGGCCGGCGCGTCAAACCGTGC
Source organism: uncultured Candidatus Competibacteraceae bacterium (assembly GCA_964390235.1). Taxonomy (GTDB): domain Bacteria; phylum Pseudomonadota; class Gammaproteobacteria; order Competibacterales; family Competibacteraceae; genus CAYMHN01. The sequence goes on along the minus strand of CAYMHN010000387.1, from coordinate 1,492 downwards.
AGCTTCGAACTGCATGCCGGTGAAGTGCTGGGACTGGCGGGCCTGGTCGGCGCCGGCCGTAGCGAACTGGCGCGTTTGATCTTCGGTGCCGACCCGCGTTCCGGTGGCGAGATCCGGCTGCATGGAAAGCGGCTTGACATCCGTTCCCCCGGGGAAGCGATCCAGGCCGGCATCGCCTATCTCACCGAGGACCGCAAGGCCGATGGCTTGTTTCTGGACCTGTCGGTACGCGAGAACATCGTCATGAGCGTGCTGAAGCGCGACGCCCTGCCGGGCATGCTGCTCAACCGCCCCGCCTCCAACCGCATCACCCGTGACGCCATCGAGTCGCTGCGGATCAGGGTCGCGAGCCCGGAGGTCAATTCGGGCGCCCTGTCCGGCGGCAACCAGCAGAAGCTGTTGTTCGCCCGTTGGCTGGCCATCGACCCCACGGTGCTGATCCTCGACGAACCGACCCGCGGGGTGGATATCGGCGCCAAGGCGGAAATCTACCACGCCATCGGCGAACTGGCCGCCAAGGGCATGGCGGTGCTGGTGATTTCCAGTGAACTGCCGGAGATCATCGGGCTCAGCGACCGGATATTGGTGATGCGCGAGGGCGAGATCGTCGGCGAACTGGGTGGACCCTCCGGTCAGACCATCACCCAGGAAAACATCATAAGCCTGGCAACAGGCACGGCCACCATGGTGCAAACATGACACAATCGGCTACCCCCGTGAATCCGCCCGCGGATCGACGCTCCTGGTCGAATATCCTGGATGTGATGGGCATCCTGCCGGTACTGATCATCATCGGTATCGTGTTCTCGATCATCGCTCCCAATTTCCTCACCGAAGCCAACCTGATGAATATCTCCAGGCAGGCCTCGATCAATATGGTGCTGGCCACCGCCATGACGGTGGTCATCCTGACCGGGGGCATCGATCTGTCGGTCGGTTCGGTGCTGGCGGTCTCGGCCGTCACGGCCATGGTGGTGTCGCTGATCCCCGAACTGAGCTGGGCGGCCGTGCCGCTGGCCCTGCTGGCCGGTATGCTGATGGGGCTGATCAACGGTGGCCTGATCGCCTATCTCAAGCTGCCGCCATTCATCGTCACCCTGGGCTCGATGACGGCGCTGCGCGGCGTGGCTTATCTGCTGGCCGACGGCACCACGGTGATCAACAGCAGGATCGGCTTCGACTGGATCGGCAACGCCCATCTGGGACCGGTGCCCTGGCTGGTGATCATCGCCTTGCTGGTAATCCTGATCACCTGGTTCCTGCTGCGCCGCACGGTACTCGGGGTCTATATCTACGCCGTCGGCGGCAATCCCCAGGCGGCCCGGCTGACCGGCATCAATGTCGGCCTGATCCTGCTGTTCGTCTATTCGCTCAGCGGTCTGTACGCGGGACTGGCCGGGGTGATGTCGGCTAGCCGCCTGTACAGCGCCAACGGCGTGCTCGGCACCGGTTACGAGCTGGACGCGATCGCCGCCGTGATTCTCGGCGGCAC
>CAYMHN010000386.1:0-4120 GCA_964390235.1 uncultured Candidatus Competibacteraceae bacterium | reverse complement strand
GCGGCGATACCGCCCCCGAACGGCTGCGTGATGCGAGCGAGCAGGGCTTTCAGCTGCTGCATAAGCCGGTGGCCCCGATGCGACTGCGGGCCATGCTCAATCAGCTCCTGAAAACCCGCGATGCGACGGCGTAGTAGCGGCCTATCCGTCGTTCTGTCGCCGGCCAATCCCGAGCGCCGCGGCCGCGATCACCGCTTCGGTGCGGTTCGATACCTTCAATGCCCTGAGAATCGCGGTGACGTGGTTCTTGACCGTCGGTTCGGCGATGTCGAGCGCGCGGCAGATCAGCTTGTTGCTCTTGCCCTGCATCATCAGCGCGAGCACGTCCATCTGCCGCTCGGTGAGCCCGAGTTCGGCGGCCAAGGGCGGTCGTGGTTGTACTGGTGCGGGTTGCGGACGGCCGAAGATTTCCGGCGGCACGTAGATACCGCCGGCGAAGATCAGCCGGAAGGCGCTCAGCATGACCTCGCGCCGGGCCGACTTGGGAATGAACCCGAGTGCGCCGAGGTCGAGCGCCCGGGTGATGTCGTCGCGGTCGTTGCTGGCCGAGAGCACGACCACCGAGATGGCCGGGTAGCGCTCGCGCAACTCGGCGAGCACGTCGAAACCGCTGCGGTCCGGCAGATACAGATCGAGCAGGATCAGTTCGAGGTCCGGGTGCTCATCGAGGCACTGCATCGCCCGGCGCGAATCCGGCGCCTCGATGATCGTGGAGTCGGCCACCAGCTCCTTGAGGACGCCGCGCAACGCCTCACGGATCAGTACATGGTCGTCGACGACGAGAATCTTCATCGGAGGTGGCACCGCGTTTCACCGATCCTGATCATACTTCAGGACCAGGACCAACGCACATTCGCGCAAGTGCCGCTCGCCCCGTCTTTACCCGTCCGGTACCCAAGTAGCGCGACTTCCGGCTGATTCATTCGACCGCGCGACAGGTATAGGCTGAACTCCGTGGAAGCAAACCACAGAGGAGTCTGTCATGAAATCACCATTCGCTCTGGCCGTCGCGGCTTCAGCCGCTCTCGTCGGTAGCTGTGCCGTCGCCGATCCGGCGTCCGTCGAAGTCCTGCTCACGCCGCAGGAACAGATGAAGTTCGACTTCGCGGACGGATCGAATCACTTCGTTCTGGCGGTAAGACGCGAGGGAGAGGCCGAGGGGTCCGGCGTGTTCGCTGGCGCGTCGGTCACGGAGTTCGGTTGGCACGATGTCAACCCGCCCCACTGGGGCGACCCCCGGGGCTATCTGCAACTGACCGCACCGAACGGCGATGTCGCCGTGTTGCGCTGGACGGTGCGGGCCTTGTTCATGAAGGGCGAAGAGCGCCCGGCGCTGTTCAACACCGGGGTCTGGGAACTGGTCAGCGGCACCGGGCAGTTCGAGAACCAGCACGGCGTGGGTTCGCTGGTGCTCAAGCCCCGGGGCGGGCCGACCCTGTTCATCCTGGAGGGCGAGGTCGGGGACAAGACCTGACGATCCTCGAGCTTCGCGACCAAGCGCGAAGAATCAATCAAGCAATTCCGGCTCGAGAACCTGCGCGGCGGCGGGCGCTGGCTGGAACCAGGCCAGCCTGGCTTGCAGCCGCACCACCTCGCCGACGATCACCAGGCTGGGGGATGCGGGCTGTTCCCGTGCGGCGATGCCGGGTAGGGTGGCCAGCGTACCGGTGAACACCCGCTGGGCCGCCGTCGTGCCCTGCTCGACGATGGCCGCCGGCAGATTCGGATTGGCGCCGTGCTCGATCAGTCGCCGACAGTTCCGCGCCAGGGTGTCCAGTCCCATGTACAGCACCAGGGTCTGATCCGGCCGCGCCAGCCGCGACCAGTCCGGTTCCCGCTCGCCGCGCCGGTGGCCGGTGCTGAAGATCACGGTGTGGGCGAAATCGCGGTGGGTCAGCGGAATGCCGGCATAGGCGGCGCAGCCGTGGGCGGCACTCACCCCTGGTACGACCTGGAACGGGACGCCAGCCTGAACCAAGGCCTCCAGTTCCTCGCCGCCGCGGCCAAAGGTGAACGGATCGCCGCCCTTGAGCCGGCACACCCGCTTGCCCTCGCGGGCCAGCTCGACCAGCAGCTGGTTGATGGCGCTTTGTTCGACCACCTGCTTGCAGCGTGCCTTGCCGACGAAGATCCGCTCGGCATCGGGCCGGGCATGGTCGAGTATCGCCCGTGCCACCAGCCGGTCGTACAGCACCACGTCAGCCCGGCCCAGCAGCCGCACCGCGCGCAGGGTCAGCAGTTCCGGATCGCCCGGACCGGCACCGACCAGATAGACCTCGCCCATGGGTTTCATGGTCGGCGATGATCGGCCAGCCGCGGGTAACTGTCCAAGATCGCCGCGGCATATCCTTATGAGGGATTGAGAAATCGCTACGGGGTCAACAGCAGTCCGGTTGGATTGCCGTCAATGCCGTCAATGCCTATACTGCTGGCAAGCCGACAATTCGAGATGTCTGACGATGGCAACCTTGAGCATTCGCAATTTTCCCGAAACCGATCATCGGGCGCTACGGGTGCGGGCGGCCCAGCGCGGGGTCAGCATGGAGGCGGAGGCGCGGGCGATCCTGCATCAGGTATTGCATGAGACACCTGAGCCCGACCGGATCCGGCGTAAACCGCCCGAGTCCATCGCCGGCAAGGGCAAAACCCTGGGTGATCTGACTGGACCACTGGTGGATGAGGCGGACTGGAACTGCCTGAAGTGATCCTTCTCGACAGCCATATCTGGTTCTGGTGGATCAATCTGGAGCATGACCGGTTTCCGGCGCAATGGCGTGGACTGATTGAGCAGGCCGACCGCGTCGGGGTCTCGCCGGTATCGTGTTACGAACTCGCGCTCGCTCGGGAGCGCGGGCGTTTGGCGCTGAACTGCGATCCGGTCGATTGGTTTGCCCGAGCCTTGCAGCCCGCGGGCGTCGAACTGTTGCCGGTGACACCGGCGATCGCCTGCCGTGCGGTGGCTTTATCGGCGGTGCACCGGGATCCGTTCGATCGATTGATCATCGCGACAGCGCTTGAGCATGGCGCGCAACTGGCAAGTGTGGACGGCCTGATCGCGCGCTACCCGGAAATAGCCAATCATCTGCTGCCGGACTCGAACCAGGCCGATCCGGATCGGCCGAAAGATTGACCAAGCCGAACGCATCCGAACATTCCGCCGTATCGTATGTCCATCATGAAGCTGTTTGTCACAAGGTAAACCCATGGCGCAAATCCACCAGATCCCCAGTGTTGACGAGTTTCCCTACCTCACCCGCGGCCGGTTGACCACGGTCCAGGCCAATCTGGGCTATATCTGCAACCAGACCTGCTTTCACTGCCATGTGAATGCCGGCCCCAATCGCAAGGAAGTCATGGCCCGCGAGACCATCGACGAAATCCTGGCTTTCGTTGAGCGGGCGGATATCGAGACGCTGGATCTGACCGGTGGAGCACCCGAGCTGAACCCGCACTTCCGCGCCCTGGTCAGCGCAGCTCGGGCCCTGGGAGTCAAGGTCATGGACCGGTGCAACCTCACCATTCTTTCGCAACCCGGTCATGAAACCCTGGCCGATTTCCTGGCCGACCACCAGGTGGAAGTGGTCGCCTCGCTACCCTGCTATCTGGAGGAAAACGTCAACGCCCAGCGTGGTGACGGGGTATTTCAGGCCAGTCTGATCGGTCTGCGCCAGCTGAATGCGCTTGGTTACGGGCAACCCGGCTCGGGACTCAAGCTCAATCTGGTCTATAACCCGCTCGGTCCCCAGCTGCCACCACCCCAGATCGAACTGGAAGCCGCCTACCACCAGCATCTGGAGCAGGAATACGGCGTGCGCTTCAATAAGCTGTTCACCCTCGCCAATATGCCGATCAACCGCTTCGCCAAGATGCTGGTCCGCAAGGGGCAATACCAGAGCTACATGCAGACCCTGCGCGCGGCTCACCGGGACGCCAATCTGGAATCGGTGATGTGCCGCTCGCTGATCTCGGTCGATTGGCAGGGCTATGTCTACGATTGCGATTTCAACCAGATGCTGCACATTCCACTGGCGGCCACCAGCCGGCCGCGCACCCATATCCGCGATCTCGATCCGCGGTCGCTGGAGAATGGCGAGATCGCGGTGGCCGATCACTGCTTCGG
>CAYMHN010000385.1:0-4129 GCA_964390235.1 uncultured Candidatus Competibacteraceae bacterium | reverse complement strand
GCGCCTCGGGCGTATGGCGTTCGGCCAGTTCCCACAGCCGGTTCAGCACCGCGCTCCGACCGGGCCAGCCGGCCACGGCGTGGAACCGGGCCAGCACCCGTTTGACATTGCCGTCGAGTATCGGGTGGCGTTGATCCCGGCTCAGGGCCAGGATGGCGCCGGCGGTGGAGCGGCCGATGCCGGGCAGGGCTACGAGTTGCTCGATGTCGCCGGGCAGTTCGCCGTCGTGTTGTTCCCGGAGCAGTCGCGCCGCGCGGTGCAGATGGCGGGCCCGGGCGTAATAGCCCAGTCCCGACCAGTGGGCCAGCACCTCATCCAGTGATGCTGCGGCCAGCGCCACCAGGTCCGGGAAGCGGGCCATGAAGCGCTGATAATAGGGGATCACGGTGCCGACTTGGGTCTGTTGCAGCATGATCTCCGACACCCAGACCCGGTAGGGCGTGGGCTGCTGCTGCCAGGGCAGGGTGGTGCGGCCGTGGCGATCGTACCAGGCCAGGATTCGGGTGGCGAACCGTTCCGGTGATAAGCTGAAGGGCATGGGCTGAAAGTCGAGTGGAGAGACGAGCATGGCACGCATTGTAATCGCCGGTTGCGGTGATGTGGGGACGGCGCTGGGCTTGCGCCTGGTGGCGGTCGGCCACCGGGTCTGGGGGATGCGGCGCAATCCCGGCCGGCTGCCGGCCGAATTGCATCCGCTGGCCGCCGATCTGACTGATCCGGCGACGCTGGCCGCGCTGCCGGAGGGGATCGATCAGTTGGTCTACATCGCCGCGGCCGATGGTTACAGCGAAGCCGGTTATCGGGCAGCCTACGTCACCGGCGTGGCCAATCTGCTGTCGGCCTTGCGGGCTCGGGGCGAGCGGCCCGGTATCCTGCTGGTGTCCAGCACCTCGGTCTACGGCCAGCAGTCTGGCGAATGGATCGACGAGCAGAGTCCAGCCGAAGCGCCGGGCTTTGCCGCCGACTGCCTGCGTACCGGGGAGCGACTGGTCTGGGCAGCACCGTTTCCGGCCACGGTGATCCGCTTTGCCGGCATCTACGGCCCCGGCCGCACCTGGCTGATCGATCAGGTACGGAGTGGTCGGGCGAGATGCCAGCCGGGTCTGTACACCAACCGCATCCACCGCGACGACTGCGCCGGCGCCCTGACTCATCTGTTGGGTCTGGACCACCCGGCGCCGCTGTATCTGGGGGTCGATGACGAGCCGGCCGCCAAGTGCGAGGTGCTGGGCTGGCTGGCCGCCGAACTGGGGCTACCGGCGCCGGTCGAGACCGGCGAGGATGCGGGTTCACCGCGTCGGCGCGGCAACAAGCGCTGCCGCAATGCCCGCTTGCGGGCCAGTGGCTGGCGGCCGCTGTATCCCGGTTATCGGGAGGGATATGCGGAATTGCTGACCGGATTGCGCTGAACTCGGCTTGCGGAAACCGGGCGCGCTTGTAAAATGCGTTAGCCTGTTTGTCTAATCACTAGCTATATTGGCTTACGGTGAGTCCGCTTGCCGCCCGGCCACGAAACCACGGGATAGAAACGATTCATGAGAGTGCATACCGTCATCAAGCTGCTCGCCGCCGCCTGCTGCTGGGCCGTATTGGCCACCGCCAACGCCGAGGGAGACCCCGAAGCGGGCAAGTACGCCTTCGCCACCTGTTCGGGTTGTCACGCCGTGCCCGGTCTGACCAATGCCTATCCGACGTTTCACGTGCCGCGGCTGGCGGGCCAGCACGCCCAGTACATCGTCGAGGCCCTGCAAGCCTACCGCGCGGGGCTGCGCAACCACGCCACCATGCTGGCCAATGCCCATGCGCTCAGCGACCAGGCCAAGCTCGATATCGGTGCCTATCTGTCGCAGATGAGCCTGGATGGCAGACCGGGGCCGGTCCGGGGCAATCCCGCCGCCGGCGCGACCAAGGCCGAGCAGCTCGGTTGCGCGGCTTGCCATGGCGCAGATGGCAGCCAGACCGTGGCGCCGAACTTTCCGAAACTGGCGGGGCAGTACGAGGACTACCTGATCAAGACCCTCAAGGAATACCGTTCCGGCGAGCGCCAGCAGGCCATCATGAACGGCATCGCGGGCCCGCTCAGCGATCGGGACATCGCCGACCTGGCGGCATTCTACGCCAGCCGCTCGCCGGGTCTGGCGACCGTGGATTTCGCCGGCCGCTGACCATGTCGCGCCGACGACCGTCCACAAGCGGGTCGTCGGCGTTTCGGCTCCGCCTGCCCGGATGGTTGCTGCATCGCGCACCGAATCGGACTATGCTTCAGAGTAAGTAGACCAGCCATAAGACCGCCACCCGCGGGTGGCCCAGCGAGGAGGAGTCCCGTGGCCAGCAAGATCCTGATCGTGGACGACGAGCCCAATATCGTGCTGTCCTTGCAGTTTCTGATGAAGCAGGCCGGATTCGAGGTGCGTACCGCCGGCGATGGACAGGCGGCGCTGGATGCCATCGCCGAGCAGCCGCCCGATCTGGTACTGCTGGACGTCATGCTGCCCAACAAGACCGGCTTCGAGGTCTGCCAGGCGATCCGCGCCAATCCGGACTGGGGGAAGGTCAAGATCATCATGCTGACCGCCCGCGGGCGCGAGATCGATCGCGAGAAAGGCCAGGCCCTGGGTGCCGACGACTATATCACCAAGCCCTTCGCCACCCGCGAGGTCGTGACCAAGGTCCAGGCCATGCTGTCCGGCGATTGAGGCGGGCATGGGCATGCGCCAGCGGTTCTGGTTGCTGGGCCTGCTAGCGGTGACCGTGGTCGTCGGCGCCGTGGGGCTGATGATCTGGCAGTTGCCGGGGCTGATCAGCGAGCCGGAACCGCGCACCGCACTGTTCGGCTATCTGGTCCTGGGTGGATTCGGTATGAGCGCGCTGCTGCTGGGTCTGTGGGCGAAACTGGATCTGTCCCTGGTGCAGCCCTTGCGCGCCCTGGAACGCGGGGCGCGGATCCTCGTTCACGGCAATCCGGCGCATGAACTGGAACTGCCCGATAATCACTTGCTGGGTCCCTTGCCCGATGCCATCCGCGAGTTGGGCGAGGCCCTGTTGCGGACCCGGCACGAAAGCACCGAGGCCATGGCCACCGGGGCGCGCACCAGCGAGGAGCAGAAAGCACAACTGGAGGCGGTGTTGCGCGCGCTGTCCGAAGGTGTGCTGGTTTGCGACGCGCGCGCCCGGGTCGTGCTCTACAACCCGGCCGCCATGGAGTTGCTGGGCGAACGCTCGCAACTCGGCCTGGGCCGCTCGCTGTACAATTTCTGGCACCGCTCGCCGATCGAGAACACCCTGGATCTGTTGCGCCAGCGGCAGCAGAGCGGTCAGGCCACCAACGGCGCCGCCGAATTCGTCTGCGCCGCAGTGGATGGGGAAGCCCTGTACCACTGCCGCATGAGCCTGCTGCCGGCCAGCAGCGCGGTGCGCGCGGCTTTTCTGATCACCTTCAACGATGTCACCGGCCGGGTCGGCCGGCAGGGCGATACGCCGCGGATTCAGACCACCCTGGAAGATCTGCGTCAGCCGCTGGCCAGTTTGCGCGCCGCCGCCGAGACCCTGGAGGCCGGCGCCGCAGGGGATGAGCAGCAACGGGCCGTGTTCCAGCGGATACTGGTCAGCGAGAGCGCCGCGCTGAGCGAGCAACTGGAGGCTTTGTCACGCGATTTGCGCTCCTTGTTCCGCATTCAGTGGCCGCTGCACGACGTGCTGTCGGCCGACCTGCTGGGCAGCGTCAGCCAGCGGCTGGCGGTGCGCGGCGGTCCCCTGCTGGAGCCGGTGGGCGATCCGCTCTGGCTGCATGCCGACGGCCATTCGGTGATGCTGCTGATCGAGCATCTGCTGGGGCATTTGCGGAAACACGCCGAACGTATCGAGGTCGAGAGCCTGCTCGGCGACCGCCGGGTGTATCTGGATTTCATCTGGGAGGGCGAGCCGCTGCCGCCCGGCGAGATCGAATCCTGGTTGGAGCAGGGCCTGCCGGAACTGGTGGGCGCCGCCACCGTGACCGAGGTCTTGCAGCGCCACAACAGCGAACTCTGGTCCCAACGGCACCGGCGGGCGGGCCATGCCCTGCTGCGGCTGCCGCTGCCGGCGTCGGACCGCCAGTGGCGACCGGCCCGAGCCCCGCTGCCGGAACGCC
>CAYMHN010000384.1:0-4131 GCA_964390235.1 uncultured Candidatus Competibacteraceae bacterium | reverse complement strand
GCCCGGACGCGCTGTCCGCGCTCAGCCCCCAGCGCAGCAGGCCCGGACACAGATGCCCGGGCAACCAGCGCCAGGGTCGGCGCAGCCCCACGGTCTTGTGCTCGAAGGGCAGACCGATGGCTTCCGCCAGACCCAGGGCCTGACTGGTCATGCCGGCCTCACCGGTGGTGAGCGTCCAGCAGCGGACTTGGTTCATGCGGGCTCAGGAACCAATCGGTCGTTCGGGAAAGGCCAGCTCATGACGGGCCCGCCACTGGTCGGTGACATAGTTGACGATCAGCGAGCGGCGCAGCCCGTTGATCGGGCGCGGGTGAAACCCGTGCCAGGTATTGTGGGCGGGCACGAAGACCAGCGCGCTGTTGAACACGGCGGGTACCGTCTCGGCCAAGGTATCCGCATCCGCGAACACATCGGTTCCCCATCGCTCGTGCCCCGGGTCGGTGGACAGATACATCAGCAAGGTGAACAACTTGACGCCCAGATCGGTATGCGGAGCCAGCCAGAAACCCTCGGTATCGAGACAGTATTCGATGCGCAGATAGCTGCCATCCAGATCCACCCCGCAGATCCGTTGTACGGCCTGCACTACCGGGCCGGACTGGAACGCGTCAGCCACCTCCCGACAGACGGAAAACTGCGCGTTGGCCTCCGTATCGAAGAACCGCCGGGTGCTATTGTGCGTCTCCCGCTTGCCGCGGGTATCGCCGATCCGCGGCGGCTCGAACGGCAGGTCGATCACGTCCTGGCAGGTCTCGGGGGGCAGTACCTGCCGCAAATACCACCGTCGGTAAGGGATATGGCCAACGGTGGCCGAATTCAGGGATCCGATGATTCGCGTCGCAACATGTTTCATTATACTCAGCAAGACAGCGTTTTTGTTATACTTCCACATTGAACTTGTCAGGTCAAACCAAGCCCACCCGCCGGCTCCGCGGGACACCGGAAAGCATCATCCTCGGAATCATGGACCAGAAGGTCATCTGCATGACGCGTGATCGGGCCCATGGCTCGTCGAACCTCGCCCAAGGCCGTGGATGACGGCTCACCACGCGCCATTGCTGCTGCTGGGGATGCTGTTCCTGCTCCCGTTCAGCCCGCGCCATCAGATCCTGCTGGCGATACCGGCCGGCATCGGTCTGTACCTGATCGTTCGGGACCGCTCCGTGCTCCGCGCCACGCCCACGGCCCGGCTGTTGCTGTGGGTCTTTCTGCTGCTGTGGATTCCGCCCCTGCTGGCCCTCGCTGATGCCGTGGTTCCCGAGCGGGCTGTCTCATCGACCCTGCGTCCGCTGGCCTTTCTATTCGCCGGGATGGCCGTGGTCCACGCCATGGGCGAGCGTGGCGGCACGCGGCTGCTCTATGCCGGCATGCTGCTGATCCTGACCGCCTGGACCGGGGACGCGCTGCTGCAATTCTTTTCCGGCCGCAATCTGCTCGGCTATCCCTCGAATCAGGAGCAACTCACCGGCATTTTCCACCCCAATATCCGCATCGGCATCGTTCTGGCCCACCTGGCGCCGTTCTATCTGGAAGCCCTGCGCCGGCTGTCGCGCTACAGCCGCTGGATATGGCTGCTGGCGGTCCCGTTCTGCACCGTGATCCTGCTGTCCGGCAGCCGGACCGCCTGGTTCACGCTGCTGCTGACCCTGACCGCCTACGGGCTCTACCTGGTCCTGATCCACCGCGTGGCCCTCCGGCATCTGCTGGTGGCGGTACTGGTCATCGGCATTTCCGGCACCGCCGCGGCCGCCCTGTTCCCCGGACTCCAGTATCGCCTGGACAAGACCGTCGCGCTGTCCTCGCTGGATTTCGCCGAGGCCGACCTGGCGGTCGCCGAGCGCATTCAGGCCTGGCAGGCCGCGCTGCGGGTGATCCAGGACAATTGGCTGAACGGCGTGGGCATCCGCGGCTTCGAAGCCGTGTCCCTGGAACGGGGCTATGTGGAACAGACCTTCCAACATCCCCACATGTTCATGCTGGATGTCACCGTCACCGCGGGACTGATCGGCCTGCTCGCCTATCTGCTGGCTCTGGGGCTGCTGGTCTGGTTTTTCCTCGTCCGCCTGCGCGGGCATCGAACGGCACTGTTCGCCCCCTGGCTGGCCATGGTCCTGGCCTTGTTCCCGTTCAATCTGCACTGGGGATTCTACGCCACGTTCTCGTCGTCCCTGACCTGGCTGATCCTGCTGATCGCCTTCGGAATGACGGCGGATCGGCTAGAATCGAATCGAACGCGTCGCTGACAGCCCGGTGGGACAAGGTGGATTTTACCAATTGGGTCATTCTGCTGGCCGGCCTGCTGTGTCTGGTCAGCATCCTCACCAGCGTGCTCACCGCCCGGCTGGGCATGCCGATGCTGCTGGTATTCCTGGGACTGGGGATGCTGGCCGGCGAGGATGGCATCGGCGGAATCCGCTTTCACGACGTACAAACGGCCCACCTGATCGGCAGTCTGGCCCTGGCGGTGATCCTGTTCAATGGCGGACTGTGCACCGAGATCGGCAGTTTCCGGGTCGGCCTGTGGCCGGCTTTCTGGCTGGCCACGCTGGGCGTGGCGATCACCGCAGCGGTCACCGGTCTGGCGGCCACCTGGCTATTGGGGCTGAGCTGGCTGGAGGGCCTGCTGATCGGCGCCATCGTCGGTTCGACCGATGCGGCGGCGGTGTTCGCCATCCTCCACGCCCATGGTCTGCGGCTCAAGCAGCGGGTCGATGCCAGTCTGCAGATCGAGTCCGGCATCAACGATCCCATGGCGGTGTTCCTGACCATCGCCCTGGTCGATATCCTGGCGACGCCGGAGGTCTCGGCCGGCTGGGAACTGGCCCATTACTTCGTCGCCCAGATGGGCATCGGCGCCGCCCTGGGCCTGGCCGGCGGGCTGGCTCTGCAAGGTTTGATCAATCGCATCCCGCTCAGCATCGGCCTGTATCCCCTGCTGGCCTTCTCCGGCGCGCTGCTGATTTTCGGTGGCACCTCGGTCATGGGTGGTAGCGGTTATCTGGCGGCCTATCTGGCCGGGCTGCTGCTCGGCAATCGGCCGCTGCAAGGCGCTCAGAACATCCGCCGGTTTCACGACGGCATGGCCTGGCTGAGCCAGATCGGCATGTTCCTGATCCTGGGCCTGCTGGTCATGCCCCACGAACTGCTGCCGGTGGCCGTCAACGGTCTGCTGCTGGCCGTGGTGCTGATATTGCTGGCGCGACCCCTGGCGGTGTTCGCCTGTCTGCTGCCATTTCGCTTCGATCCGCGCGAGCAGCTGTTCATCAGCTGGGTCGGCTTGCGCGGCGCGGTGCCCATCGTGCTGGCCCTGTTTCCGCTACTGGCCGGATTGGAGAATGCGACGCTGTTTTTCAATCTGGCGTTCTTCGTGGTGCTGGTGTCCCTGGTCATCCAGGGTTGGACGGTGGCGCCGGTAGCGCGCTGGCTGCGTCTGGAACTGCCGCCCAGCCCGGGAGCGGTGCACCGGGTGGAGCTGGATCTGCCGGGCAAATCCGGTTACGAGCTGGTCGGTTATCGGCTGGCGGTCGACAGTCCAGTCCTGGGCCGCCCGCTTGCGGGCCTGCCGCTGCCGGCCACGGTCAGACCCGCCGCCGTGGTGCGCGAGGGTGAACTGCTGGACGGCAACGACAGTCCAGCCCTGCGCAGCGGCGATTATGTCTACCTGCTGGCGCGCGGCGAGGATCTGACGGCGCTGGACCGGTTGTTCTTCGCCACCCATGCCCCGCGCGAGCTGGCCGAGCATCGCTTCTTCGGCGAACTGGTGCTGAACGGCGACGCAGCGCTGGCCGAGATCGCCATGTTCTACGATCTGCCTCTGGCCAAGGAGGATCGCGGGCTGACCCTGGAGCAGTACCTGACCCGGCAGTTCCGCAAGCCGGTGGTGGGTGACCGGGTTCAGCTGGGACGGATCGAGTTCGTGGTCCGCGAGTTGCGTGAGCAGCGCATCGCCCGGGTCGGCGTCAAGCTGGTCGGGGAGCGCGGGCCATGATCGGCGTGCTGCAAGTCCTGCCCGCCCTGGAGTCCGGCGGCGTGGAACAGGGCACGCTGGAAATCGCCCGGGCGCTGGTCCGGCGCGGCCATCGCTCCCTGGTCATGTCGGCCGGCGGGCGTCTGGTCGAGGACCTGGAGCGG
>CAYMHN010000383.1:0-4135 GCA_964390235.1 uncultured Candidatus Competibacteraceae bacterium | reverse complement strand
GACAGGTTCTCGTTGAAGCCGTTGGAGGTGGCGCCGGGAGGGCCGTAATTGTTCAGCAGCTCGACATAGTCGGTGACCGCCTCATTCCACTCGAGGGAGTCGAGGGTGGGATTCCATTCCATGTCGAACCACTGGCCGCCGTAGCTGTTGATCATGGTGGACAAGAAGGCCATGTTCTCGCCCCAGCCTGGCTTGCCCCGCAGACAGATACCGTAGACCCCGGCATCCTTGTCGGTGAGCTGAGCGGCCCATTCCTTGACCTGATCCCAGGAGGGTTGTTCCGGCATCTCGATACCCGCCTGCTCGAACAGGTCGGTGCGGTAGAACAGCATCGACGACTCGGCATAGAAGGGCAAGGCGTACAGGGTGCCGTCGTGGGACAGGCCGTCCCGCACCGGCTTCAGGAGATCCTCCACATCGTAGTCCGCCGGCAGCTTGTCCAGGGATTCCAGCCAGCCCTGGGCGGCCCAGATGGGTACCTCGTAGGTGCCGATGGTGGCCACATCGAACTGGCCGCTGCCGGTGGCGATGTCGGTGGTCAGGCGCTGCCGCAATACATTCTCCTCCAGCACCACCCAATCCAGCTTGATATCCGGATTCTGCGCCTCGAACTGGCTGGACAGTCTCTGCATGATGATCATGTCACCGTTGTTCACCGTGCCGATGGTGACGGTGGTTTGCGCCTGTACCCCGGTGGACAGGGTCAGGGCGGCGACGATGGAAACCGCAATCTGCGTTGATTTCATGGGATTCTCCTCACTATTGGTTGCACAAGGATAATGCCGGTCTTCAGGGTCGGGATCCGACGTAACTCACCAGCGTCGCCTCGACGCCGCGATCGTAAAAGCTCTCCAGGGCCTGCCTTGCCTGCTCGACGAATACCGGCGAACTCGTCAGAGCCTCGCCGAACAGTTCCCGCAGGCTCAGCATCGCGCCGGGATCGCGCCCACCGCGGCGGGCATGCTCCATCAGCTTGTCTTTCATGGGATCGATGACCGGCAGTGCGCGGCCCTGATCATCGGTCCCCGTCAGGTAGCGGAACCAGCAGGCCACGGTAAAGGTTAGCAGCGTGCTCGGCCCGCCACGTTGCAGTTGCTCGATAATGGAGGGCAGCACGAACTTGGGAATGCGCGCCGATCCTTCCGTGCCGATGCGCGCAAGCTGATCCTTGATGGTGGGGTTGGAGAAGCGCTCGATCAGGGTGCGCTTGTAGACCTCCAGATCGATACCGGTCGGGACGGTCAGCAGCGGTGTCACCTCCACGTCCATCATGGCCTTGACGAGCGCTCTGATCCGAGGATCCGCCATGGCTTCGTGGGCGTACTCGTACCCGAGCAGCATGCCGATGTAGCACATCGCCTGGTGGCTGGCGTTGAGCAGACGCATCTTCATCTTTTCGTAAGGCAGCACATCCGAGGTCATCTGCGCGCCGACGGCTTCCCAGGCCGGCCGACCGTTCGGGAAATTGTCCTCGATGACCCATTGCATGAACGGCTCGGTAGCCACCGGCCATGCGTCCTCGATGCCGAACTGCTCTTCCACCACGGCTCGGTGCTCATCGGTCGTCGCCGGCACGATCCGGTCGACCATGCTGTTGGGAAACGCACCGTTCTCGGCCAGCCATTGGCTCAGGGTCGGATCACGTCGTTCGACGAAGTCCAGGAGCATCTTCCTGGCCACATCGCCGTTGTGCTGCAAGTTGTCGCAGGACATCACCGCGAACGGCGATAGTCCTCGGCTGCGACGCCGATCGAGAGCTTCGGCGAGATAACCGAAGGAACACTTGGGTTCATGGAGATGCTGGAGATCATGCACGATGTCCGGATGGGTGTCGTTGAATTCCCCGGTACCCTCGTTGACGTAATAGCCACCCTCGGTGATGGTGAGCGACACGATCCGGCATTCCGGGGACGCCATTTTTTCCAGCACCGCCTCGGGGTCGCTCGGCGCATGCAGAAAATCCAGCAGCGATCCGATCACCCTGGCGCGATCTCCCGCCGCGCTGCGTTCCACCACGGTATAAAGGCAATCCTGGGGGAGCAAGGCGTCGCGCATGCGCTCATCGTGCTTGAGCAGCCCGATTCCGCAGTAACCCCACTCGGCATGACCCGGCCGGTGCAGCAAGTCATCGAGGTAGACGGCCTGGTGGGCACGAAAGAAGCCACCGACGCCGATGTGGACGATGCTCCGGGCAACGCTCTTGCGGTCATAGGTCGGGATTTGCACAGCGGATGAAAGCAGCCTCAGATTGGCCTGATTCAAGCCGATCGGAGCGGGCATGGATTCAGCCATGGTTCAAGCGCCTCCTCGTGGCGGAACTGCATCCTTGGTCTGGTGATTTGATCAATTTATCAATGCTTGAACAAATGATCAGTCGAGAGTAAAAAAAAGTCAAGCCTTTGTTAAGCGCAGCTTCAATCCACGGTCGAATCCAGCACGCATCGGGCCGCTGCCTCGTCGGTCACCAAACCGGTCAACCAGCCGCCACGCAGCGCGGCGCGCAGCGCAGCACCCTTGTCGATGCCGCCGGCCATGGCGATAAACGGACGTTCGGGCGGAGATTGCAGCGGCACGCTGGTCACCCGCCGGCACACCGGGCTGTCGATAAGCTTGCCGGCGTCGTCCATGGCCCAGCCCAGCATCTCGCCCACCGCACCGCGTTCGAGCAGTTCGCCCAGATCGTCATCGGTGATGAAACCATCCTGGTGCAGCGGAGCATGGCGGTTGATCTGGCCGATACCGATGAAGGTCGCCTCGGCGGCCCGCGAGACATCCAGCACTGCCTGATAGACCCGTTGCTGCATGTACTGCTCGCGCTGCTCGACGGAATCCGCCACCGCCTGTGCCGGCAGCAGAAAGCGTCGTCCGCCGGTCTTGTCGGCTAGTACCATCACCGCGTCGAAGGGGTTGGACGAACCATCGCGAGATACATTACCCACCAGCGAGACAAAACAGTGCTGTGGCCGGCTGATCCGGCTCATGGCTTCCACCGCGGCGCGCAGTGTCCGACCGGTGCCGAGGTTGAGCACCAGGGGCGCTTCACGGGCCACGTATTCTTCCAGCCGCGCGGCCCCGACTACCGCCAGATAGCGGGTCACGCTGTCGGCATCGGCGGGCACCACGTCGCAGAAATCCAGCCTGAAGCGCCGGCGTAGCTGCTCCGCCAGTTCCATGCAATCGGCCACCGGGTGATCGATATGCACCTTGACCAGTCCGGCCTCGCGCGCCAGGGCCAGCAGCCGCTGAGCACCGGGCCGCGAGATGTTGAACTGGGCGGCGATCTCGTCCTGGGTATTGCCGCCAACGTAGTACAACCAGGCGGCGCGGGCCGCCTGATCCAGTTTTTGTTCCTGTTTATCCATTTTCTCGTAACCTTACCACTTCAGGCTTTATTGTAATCGTGAAACTCAACCGCAAGGATTTCCGATCATGTTTCTGGGCTTTGATATCGGCACCTCAGGCGTCAAGGCCGTACTCATCGACGAATACGGGGCCGTGCGCCACCAGACCAGTAGTGGCTATCCGGTTTCCCATCCCCATCCCCTGTGGTCCGAACAGGATCCGGACAGCTGGTGGCGAAGCTGCCGCGACGCGGTTGCGGCGCTCGAAGCGCAAGGCGCGGAGCTGACTTCGGTCAAGGGTATCGGTTTGTCGGGCCAGATGCACGGCGCCACCCTGCTCGACGCGGCCGGCCAAGTGCTCAGACCCTGCATCTTGTGGAACGATGGACGCAGCCATGCCGAGTGCCGCGAGCTGGAAGCGACGCTGGCCGACTTTCGTGATCGCAGCGGCAATATGGCGATGCCCGGCTTCACCGCGCCCAAGCTGCTCTGGGTACGCAAGCACGAGCCCAAAATCTATCGCCGCATCGCCAAGGTACTGCTGCCCAAGGACTATATCCTGTACCGCATGACCGGCGGCTTCAATTCCGACATGTCGGACTCGGCTGGCACGTTGTGGCTGGACATCGAGCGACGTGACTGGGACGACGCACTGCTGGCGGCGACCGGACTGGACCGCTCCCGCATGCCGACCCTGCACGAAGGCTGCGAGTTGATCGGGCAGCTGAGCCGGACGGCGGCCGTGGAGCTGGGTCTGCCGTCAGTGCCGGTAGTCGCCGGGGCCGGCGACAATC
>CAYMHN010000382.1:0-4159 GCA_964390235.1 uncultured Candidatus Competibacteraceae bacterium | reverse complement strand
GGTCGGCCAGGAGCGCCTGTTCGGCGAGATCGGCGAGCGGCTGCGGGATGTGCGTACCGGCCCGGGCGGCGCGCTGTACCTGCTGACCGACACGGCGCAGGGTCGGGTGCTGCGGGTGCTGCCGGCCGCTCAGTGACGCCCGAATTCGCCAGCAGTATGATCAGCATGAGGGGCAGCGGAAGGCCGCGCGTATACCTGGCTACCAAGCCACTTGGAGAAGATGGCACGTTCGCGGTCGAAGCCTTGTCATCGACGCGCGTGTAACCATCGCCCAGCAGAACCGACTCGATGGCGGTTTCGAAGGCGGCTTCGGAGGTTGGTTTCATGGGACTTCCTTTTGCTTTCCCGATCGCTTGGTTAACGAAACGCCACGTTTTTTAACCAAGTTTCCCGCACTGTCGGTTAGCATTTTCGCTTGCGCGTGGCGCATCTTCGCCCGTCAGCTCCGGCTTGCCGTTCTTCCAGATGACAGCGTACTGACCCAGACGTCGCTTTTTCTCCAGGGCCTTGGCAACCGACCGTTGGAGAGTTTCCAGCATTTGGCGCCCCTCCTGTGAGGGTGGATTTTTCTTCCTGATGTTCATTACTCCTTCACCTCCCGCAACAACTCCAGAATCCGCTGCTCCACGGCGACCAGTTCAGCATCGATCTCGTGCAGCGGGCGCGTGGGATTCTCCTCGTCCAGCTTCACGTGGCGGTCGAAATAGTTGACGTACATCTGCATCTGGCCCAGGTCGCCATGGTTGAGTTTGCCGATCTTGAGATCGATCAGCACATAGCAGCGCAGCAGCCGGTTGTAGAACACCAAGTCAACGAAGAAATGCTCCTCGTCAAAGGTGAAGCGCTTTTGCCGGGCCTCGAACAGAAATCCCTTACCCAGTTCCAGCAGAAAGTGTTCGAGCTTATCGATGATGGCGCTTTCCAGATCCGATTCGGAGTATCTGGCCTTTTCGTCGAGGCCGAGAAACTCCAGAACGTACGGCTCCTTCAGCAGGTCTTCGGGGCGGCCGATGATCTGACCTTTGGCAGCAAGCTGTTTTACGCCGTCTTTATCGCGGCTGAGGGCCAAGCGTTCGTACAGACCCGAGCTGAACTGACGTTTGAGTTCTCGTAGCGACCAGTTTTGACTGGAGGACTCGATCTCGTAAAACCGCCTTTCGGCATCGTCCTCGATACTCATCAAGAAAACATAGTGGGACCAGCTCAGGCTGAAGGTTGCAGATGCTGTCTGCTCGTTCCCCGGCAAATTTCGGGACACGGTCACGGATTTCTGCAAAAAGTCAGACACTGTCTGACTTTTTTTCAGTGCAGGTAAAAGGCCAGACGGTGTCTGACCTATCTGGTTCTGGTAGGTCAGAAAAAACCGTCGCATCATTTTGAGGTTGGTCTGCGAGAAGCCTCTGCCAAACTCATCGGTCAAAGCGATAGCCAGTTCCTTCAGCACGGCATCGCCATACTCCGCCCGTTCCTTGCCCTGCTGCTCATGCACGACAATGCGGCGGCCGATCTCGAAGTTGGTCAGCACCTGGATCAGGTCAACGGAATGCACCACCGCTTGGCGGGCGGCGCGGATCAGATCTCGGATTTCGTGGATCAGCTCCTTCATTCCGTCACCTCCCGCAGCAACGCCAGAATCCGCTGCTCAGAAGTGGACCCCATTTTTTGGACAGCCCGCTAAGTGGCATCGTCTGCGGTCTCATGCAGCCTTCGGCAGGCTGCTGGTGATCCCGAAGTAGACCTCATCGGGCGTTCGTCTGTCCAGTGCGGCATGACCGCGCTGGCTGTTGTAGAACCGGAAGTATCGGTCCAGTCCGGCGCGCAGTTCGGCCGGGGTTTCTCGCGGAGAAGCCTGATGAATACCTGCAAAGTTTGAGCGACCGAACCGGCGTGCCGCCGCACTCGCCGGGGAGTAAGATGGCGGTCACACAGCCAACAGTTAACGAGAGGACGAAGCATCATGAATATGCGCAGCGTTATTGCAGCCGTACTACTGTCGGCCGCCGCCTCCACCAGCTTCGCGGCGGGCCTGACCACCCGGAGCTGGGAGCTGGATGTCAGGTCGGTGGAACGGGACGTCATCGCGCCGCTCAACGAACAGTACCAGCAGGTGACGGATCCCGATTCGTGGAAGGAGTATGGCATCGACTTCCTGTCGCGCATCAGGGTGGTACGCGACTCCATCCACCCCGACTCGTATCACTTGCTGCGCAATTCGGTGCTGACCTCGATCGAGGATCTGAGCGATCTGCCCAATGAGACGCTGACCTGGAAACAGGCCGAGCAGTATATCCGGACCAAGATCAACTTCATCGCCGACGTGCTGACCATCGTCGGTTGCGGGACCCAGTCCTCGTTCTGAGGCGGATGGTGTCCACCCGACCCGCCATCAATCGCCGGATTCGTTTCGTCCCGAACCGGAGCGCATGGTCTTGACCAGTTCCACCCCTTTCCTGCGCTGGGCCTGGATCACGCTGAGCTTGGCGGCGATGGCCTCGCGCCGGTCGCGATCGGTTTCGTCTTCCAACTCGTCTTTCAGGTTGCGCTCCTTCTCCTTGAGCTTTTTCAACACTTTCCTGATCGATTTGACTTCGGCTCGCCGGGCAGTGCGGTCCGCATGCAGGAAATCCGCCAGTTTCGCCAGCAGATTCTTGGTCTTCATCGGCACAGTCTCATCAGCAATCGGGCGAAACTAACGCGACCCGTCACCGAGCACACGCTCGATGTCCTGGTCGTCCAGGGCAATCTGTTGCGCGGCCTTGCGGTCGGAACCCCGACTGACGAACACCGTTTGCGCCATTTCGATCAGGTTCTTGCCGATCTCATAGGCATAGCTGCCATCGTTCATCAGGGAAGTCGCGACCTTGGCGGTGATCTGACGCTTGCGGATCAGATCGTCCAGCGTCGTGTTCAAGCGTCGATTCAGTTTTTCCAGCTCCATTTTAACCGCGTCCAATGACAACATTGTGACAGCATCCGGATCCTGATAGCGCAGCTTTTCGATCTCCCGCAATACGCTGGCGACTCGCAGTCGCAGATCGTCGTATTGATGGCGAATCGCGGCATTGCCCGACAGGCCATAGCGGGACAGATTCTTGTGCAGATGCTTCATGGCCTTGACGGCCTCGACGATGTCCTGACTGGCCTGACGCAGCGCATACAGTTCGTCGGCCACCGCTGGTGGCAGCTCCCGGCTCTGGGCCTGGCTGATGAACTCGATGATGGCGCTGTGCAGCCCCTTGATCTTGTCCTCGTACACATCGTCGACGTCCAGCGGCATGATGCGCCGGGTATTCTCGACCGCCGCGGCCAGCGACTGCTCGGACTGGACCACCTGGCGACGCAGGCTCAGGCCGTGGGCGATCAGACCGAAGGCATTCTCGTACAGGTGCATGATTTCCTTGCGCACCGCCTCGACGGCCGCCGCCGGTACTTCCAGGGCCGAAGAATTCAGATAGCGGGGCTGCTCGGCCGCAGCCGGTACGTCCTTGATGATACGCTCCAACAGGGTCACCAGTCGGCTGATGAAAGGGATCATCAGTACCATCCCGAGCAGATTGAACAGGGTGTGGAACAATGCCAGCTTGAGCATGTGGTCATGTTCGGCGATGCCCAGCAGGGCGGCGAGTTCGTCCACGCCCCAGCGGAGCTGGTGGATGAAGCCGATGGCGACCACGCCGGTGGTGATGTTGAAGATGAAATGAGCGGCGGCCAGCCGCCGGCCTTCCACATTGGTACCCATGGCCGCGACCAGCGCGGTGATGGTCGTGCCCAGATTGGCGCCGATGGCCAGCGCCAGGGCGTTTTCATAGTTGATCTGGTTGGCGGCCAGAGCGGTGATGATCAGGACCAGGGTGGCGTGACTGGACTGCATGATCACCGTGATGATGATGCCGATCAGTGCATACAGAAACAGCCCCGGATAACCGGGTATAGCGTAGGCTGACAGATCGAAGCTGCTGCCGAAGGCCTCGAAACCTTCCTTCATGTAGTGGATGCCGAGAAACAGAAAACCCACACCGATGAGTCCATAGCCCGCGCCCTTGAGCTGCTTCGATTGCTGTAGCAGGCCGATCACGCCGAATACCAGCAGCGGCATGGCGTAGGCCGAGATATCGACCTTCAGACCCAGACCGGCGATCAGCCAGGCGCCGGTGGTGGT
>CAYMHN010000381.1:0-4163 GCA_964390235.1 uncultured Candidatus Competibacteraceae bacterium | reverse complement strand
CAAGAAGCTGAAGGCCCACTACTGGTACAGCTGTGACCAGAAGAACGTGGAGGCGGTGCGCGACTGCTTCGCGGAGGGGGAGGTGTTGATCGACTACGACGGCCCCGTGGAAGCCTTCGCCGCCCGTGTCACCTTGACCCGCGAGCACCTGGAAGCATTGCGCATGGTGGCGGACGACCACTTCGACTGCCAGCCCGAGCAGGTCAACTGGGATGACGGGCAATTGCCCGGCGCAAGTATGGCACCAGATCAGAAGTATGCTGTGCCACTACCGATTCACCAGATGACCGATCTCACCTCTTGAGCTACCATTGGACGGTTCCGAGGCGGACGGATTGCTTGAGACTACAGGCGTCCGCTGGCGACGTTTCGGGTCCATCTGCGGCCCCATTGGCTGCTGAATTCAAGTGTGCGGAGCAACTTGGATGGCTGACGTGGACAGATGGCTGGGAGAACTAGGCCTAGAGCGGTATGTTGATCTGTTCGCCCAGAACAACCTTGATCTTGATGTGCTGCCGGATCTCAGCGAGGCGGATCTTGCGGACATTGGGGTAACTCTCGGTGACCGCAAGCGCCTCATGCGGGCGATAGCCGGTTTGGCAGGGGCCCCCGCGCCATCTGCGCCCGGAACGGAGGAGCATCCGCCCTTATCGGCGGTATCGGCTTCATCTCACCGGGACGCCGAGCGCCGCCAGCTGACCGTCATGTTCTGCGACATGGTGGGCTCCACCGCCCTGTCCGCGCGCATGGACCCAGAAGATATGCGGGAATTGATCAGCCGCTATCAGGAGGCATGCGCCGATGTCATCGGGCACTTTGAAGGCCACATCGGCCGGTACGTAGGTGATGGCATTCTGGTCTACTTTGGCTATCCTCAGGCCCACGAGGACGACCCCCGGCGTGCCATACAAGCCGGTTTGAAGATCGTCGAGGAAGTTCAGCGGCTGAATGACGACTCGACTCTCGACGTAGACATCGCCGTGCGGGTCGGCATCAATACCGGGCTGGCGGTCGTCGGCGATATCGGCACAGGCGAGGTCCGCGACGCGATGGCCGTAGTGGGCGAAGTCGCCAACGTCGCCGCCCGGTTGCAGGGCATGGCGGATCCCAACACGGTTCTGGTTGGGCAGAGCACCCGGCGTCTGGTTGAGGGCCTCTTCCTGTTCGATGACCGCGGCGTTCACACCATCAAAGGGATTGATACGCCCTATCCCGTCTATCGGGCGCGCGAGGCGAGCAACTTGCGCAGCCGCTTCGAAGCCACGGCGAGACGGGGCCTTACCCCACTGGTCGGCCGGGATGAGGAACTCCGGTTGCTGCTGTCGCGTTGGCAAAGCGCCAGGGCGGGGGATGGGCAGGTGGTGCTGCTCACCGGGGCGCCCGGGATCGGCAAATCGCGCCTCATACAGGCGTTTCGCGAGAGAGTGTGCGACGACGGGACGACCGTGCTGCGGTACTTCTGTTCGCCATTCTACGTCCATAGCGCGCTGCATCCGATCCTCGATCAGCTGGAACACGCGGCCGAGCTAAGGAAGGGCGACCCGCCTGAGGTCAAGCTGGACAAACTTGAAGCATTGCTGAGTCAGGGCTCCAATGAGGCGACCCAAGCGGCTGCCCTTCTGGCGCCGCTGCTGTCGATTCCCACCGGCAACCGCTATCCCTCGCTTGATCTGACCCCCGAGCGATCAAGGACGCTAGCGCTACAGGCATTGCTCGAGCAACTGGCAAGCTTGGCGTCGCAGCCGCTTCTGATCATTCTGGAGGATGCGCACTGGATTGACCCCACATCTGCCGAGCTATTCCACCTGATCATAGATCGCATCCAGCGGATGCCGGTTCTCCTCATCGTCGCGCACCGGCCTGAGTTCAATTCGCCATGGACCGGATATCCTCATGTCACCGCCCTGTCGCTGGCGCATTTGAGCCAGCGCCAATCGGTGCTCCTGGTCGAGAAGGTGTTGCGAGGTCGCAAGCTGCCGACTGAGGCGCTGGATCACATCGTGACTCGCACTGATGGCGTGCCGCTCTATGCAGAGGAACTGACCAAGACTCTGCTCGACTCTGACGCGCTCGCGCTGGACGGCGATACCTTCCGACTGACTCGGCCATTGCCATCGCTGTCAATTCCCGAATCGCTGCACGATTCCCTGATGGCGCGCCTGGATCGCCTGACCGATGCCAAGGAAGTTGTCCACCTCGCGGCAACCCTGGGCCGTATCTTTAGCCACGAGCTGCTGGCGGCGATCTCGCCACATGAACCTCCCGACCTGATCCGTGCACTCGATCAACTGGTCGATGCCGAGCTCATCTATCGCCGCGGCAGTCCGCCCGATGCGATCTACGAGTTCAAGCACGCTCTGGTTCAGGACGCTGCCTACGAGAGCGTGTTGCGCACCAAACGCCGGCAGATTCACAAGCGTATCGGCGAAACTCTAGAAGTGGATTTCCCGGAGGTGGTGACCACCAAGCCTGAGCTGCTGGCTCACCATTTCCGCGAGGCAGGGCTGCCGGCTAAGGCTTTCACTTATGCCGTTGGGGCCGGGGACGCTGCGGTATCACGCTACGCCATGACGGAGGCACGCGGCCGCTTTCAGGAGGCTCTCGATCTGGCGCATTCCTTACCGCCGTCGGAGAACGCCTCGCGGGCACAAATCGAGGCAACGCTGAAGTTGGCCAGCGTCGCCCAGAACCGTAATCACTACGAGAACGACCTCAACAGCCTGGAGCAGGCTCGTGTTCTTGCGGAGTCTCTGAACGATCGCGAGTCGCTGTGCCGGATCCAGTACTGGATTGGGCGGATCACTTACATATTTGGCCGCTTTGAACAGGCGGTCGAAATCGCCGGCAAGGCCCTGTTGATCGCCGAGGGCCTGGGCAGCGCCGATTCGTATACGGCCGAACCGGTCAATCTGCTCGGACGAATCCACTGCCTGCGCGGCGAACCCCGTGAAGCCATCACCTATTGCACGCGCAATGTCGACCAGATGCAGCGCCTTGGGAACCGAATCGAGGAGGCTGCAATGTCAGGCGTGCTGGCTTTCGCCTATGGCATGCACGGTGACTTTGACGATGCCTTCGCGGCGGCGAACCATGGTATCGAACTCGGACGTCAAATCGAGCATCTGCCCACTCAGGCAGCTTGCGTGTTCTTCTCGGGCGTGGTCCGCGGCTGGCACGGGGACCTGGACATTGCGGCGGCCGAGTTCGAGCAGGCTCTGCATCTGTGCGACAAGACTGGGGATGTGTTCCGGAAGTACCTGGCCCACGGCTGGCGCGGACAGGGCTACCTCTTGGCTGGCCGTCGACAGCCGGCTGCAGCCGATCTGAAGCGGTGTCTCGAACTCGGCGATCAAATTGGCACGAGCTTTCATCGTGGCGCCTTTCAAGCGTTTCGCGCCAAGCTCCACCTGCTCGACGGCGACGTGGGTGCTGCGCTCCGCGATGGCGTCGAGGCCCTGAAGGTAGCGAGCGAAACGGCCCAGACCTGGAGCAGGTCGATTGCGCTTCGGATACATGCGGAGACCCTGCTCGCTCTTGAGCCGCCTAGGATCGAACAGGCCGAGACTGAAATCCGAAGTGCGATTGCCATCCAGGAAAGCCGGGAATGTCGCTTTGACCTTGCGCACGCCCATTTGGCGCTCGGCCAGGTGTTCGCCTTAAGCGATGAGCACGACCGGGCGCTGGAGTCATACGCCACGGCCGGGCGTATGTTCGATGCCATGGGTGTGCGCCCGGGTCAGGATGGCGTCAGAGCCGCCCTCGAAGCGCTCGAACAAGGTGCCTCGCCGGCGGGAACGCGGGTGAGAAGCAGATAGGGGATGGGCCGACAGCCCTCGTGCATCGCTCCCCCCCGACCGTTACGATGATGGCGGCTGGTCTGGGCGGCTCGCTGGAGCGCCCGGACCTGCAGCGGCTCCTCGCCGACATCGAGGACGGCCGGGTCGATGTTGTGGTCGTCTACAAGATCGACCGGCTCACCCGCTCGCTCATGGACTTCGCCAAGCTGGTGGAGGTGTTCGACCGCAAGGGCGTGACGTTCGTCAGCATCACGCAGTCGTTCAACACCACGACGTCGATGGGCCGGCTCACCCTCAACATGCTGCTGTCGTTTGCCCAGTTCGAGCGCGAGGTCACCGGCGAGCGCATCCGCGACAAGATCGCCG
>CAYMHN010000380.1:0-4173 GCA_964390235.1 uncultured Candidatus Competibacteraceae bacterium | reverse complement strand
GGGAACCTCGCCGCCAGCAACCCGGCGGTCAGGCTGCCCTGTGCCACCCAGCCCGGCAGGATGGCGCCGAGCATGCCCGCCACACCACCGGCCACCGCGGCCAGCGGGCTCATGCGCGCCCAGATCCCCAGCAACACCGGCACCACGATGGACGCACACAGCAGATCGGCGATCAGGAACAGCCGCAGTACCGAATACCCCTGCAGTGCCACGATCACCACCGGCACCATCAGCGCCACCGTCACCCAACGGGCAGCCGTGATCGACAGGCCACGCTTGCCGGAACCCGCCACCACCAGGGTGGCGATGCCGTTCTGCAGGCTGTCCACGCTGGAGACCACCAGGGAGACCGCCAACACCAGCGCCGGCAGGGCCAGCCAGCCCGGTGCCTCGGCCAGCAGGGCGAAGAAGGGAATCGGTGGGTCACCCAGCGCCAGACCGCTCATGGCGGCCAGCATCCCCAGTCCGCCGACCACCGCCACCACCAGCACGGTGATGCCACTGCCCAGCCAGGCCCCGCGCTCCAGCGCCCGATCGTCGCGCGCCGACCAGACCCGCTGCCAGTACCCCTGATGGAAGAGATTGGCGGCGGTGACGGCGATCACCAGGGTCAGCGCCACGCTCAGCGCGCTGCCGGCGGGAGTCGACGGCAGGGTCGCGTCCACCGGCATCTCGGGCAATCGATCGAGTGCCACGCCGGCGACCAGGATCAGCAAGGCGATCAACAACCAGGCCTGCCAGCGATCGGTGGCCAGGCTCGCCCGCAGACCGCCGACCGCCGTGTAGACGAGGGTCGTCACGGCGACAGCGATGACCACCAGCGCCGGCGGCAGGTCGGAAAGCAGCGCGGTAATCGCCCCGATGGCGGTCAGTTCCGCGGTCAGGAAGCAGGCCATGTAGAGTATGGAAACCAGCGACACCCAGCGGCGCACGCCGACCCCGTAGCAGGCCTCGGCGAACTCGCCGATGCTGCGCCCGGCGGGCAGGTGGCGACGAATGGCCGGGCCATAGCGCACCAGAATGACCAGCGGCAGCGCCGCACCGATGGCGTAGCCGGCCAGCGCCACCGGGCCGACGAAGGCGCCGATCTCGGGCGGCGCAAAGAGAATCCAGGCTCCCATGCCGGAGGCCAGGAACGACAGTCCCAGGGTCGAGGCCGTCTGGGAGTTGCGGGCGGTGACGTAATCATCGAGGGGGCCATCGGGCCGTCGGGCACGCAGGCCCAGAATAGCAAAGCACAGCAGCGCTGCGCCGAGCACGGCAACCGTCAGGTACGGCATGTCGCACTTCCTCCGCCGGCATGAACCGGATCAGGTTCCAGGGTCAGCGCTTGGTGCTCTCTCAGCCCCTGACGTCACGAAACGTGGCGGGGGACTCCCCTGGCGACAGTGAATGAATGGTGGGATCGAGACCGACCTTGCAGCCCGAAGGACGAATGATCGGCTCGATCAGCGGCGATGATACAACATCTTCCGCCGACCGTGGGTACCTTGCGCCCCTGATGCGCCATCGCAAACAAACCGCGCTGCAATGGAGTTGGGGGGCGCTATTGAACGGTCGCCCGATTCGGGATGCGGTGTCGGGCGCAGTAGCCTTTGTAGACGTGATACACGATCTGCGACCCGTAGGTCGAATGGAGTCGATTCAGAACCGTGTCGAGGTTCGTCCGATTGGCCGTGTAGATCGAGTGAAGCATGCGGCGAAACCCGTGGTCGAACGTGTGTTCGAGGTGCGGGCAGGCCCGCAGCAAGTTGTCGGATGCATCCCATTGCTCGGCAAGAAACAGCTTGTCGAACTGCGCGACGGTGGCCGAGAGTTCCTTGATCTCCGCCTCGCTTAGCTTGATCGGATCCAGCGCCAGGATATCGTGGAGTTTTCCGAAGTCATGCGGGGAAGTCGTGCATGGGCTTCCCGCTCCACTTGTATCCGATGAAGACGCCAGGTGGATAACCCCACCACAGCGGGCTCTCACCCTTGCGGATCGACGCGAGTCCCAGCATTGCCAGGCGGACGGGAAGCGATCCCTCCTTCCATGCGATCCGGTTTACCGTCTCCGGGTCGGCTCCGTCGAGCTCGATCATCAAGCCCTCGATACTCTTCATGCGACTCATAGAGCGATGATCAACGCAACCGATAGCTTGAGGCCATTTGAATTACCGCAGCGTGTCCTCACTTGCCACCGCCAAAACCCGGTGATCAAGTACCGCCGGCATTTCACCGACTCCACTCCCCGGCCAGCGCCTCGGCCTGTTCAATGACCCGGTTGACGGCGGCTTCCTGCCCTTCCGGGGGGTACTTGTACTTGCGCAGCAGCCGCTTGATCAGCAGCCGCATCCGCGCGCGCACGCTGTCGCGGACTTGCCAGTCGACCGAGGTGTTGCGGCGCAGCTGTTCGGTCAGTTCGGCGGCCAGTTGCTTGAGCGTCGCGTCGCCCATGGTCCGCAGGACTTCGGGGCGCTCGGCCAGGGCGTCGTAAAAGGCGATTTCGTCCGGGTTGAGGCCGAGTTGTTCGTTCCGGTCCATGGCCTCGCGGAACTCCCTGGCCATCCGGATCAGTTCCTCGATCACCTGCGCGGTCTCGATGGCACGGTTGTGGTATTTGCGCAGCGATTCCAGCAACCGCTCGGCGTATTTCTTCTGCTGCACCACATTGGTCCGGGTGTGGGCCTTGATCTCGTCGCGCAGCAGTTTTTCGAGCAGTTCCACCGCCAGGTTCCGGGCCGGCATGTGACGCACTTCGTCGAGGAATTCGTCGGACAGCAGCCCGATGTCGGGCTTGTCGATGCCGGCCAGCGCGAAGATATCGGACACGCCCTCGGCGACGATGGCGTTGTCGAGAATCTGCCTGAGCGCCGAGTGCTTCTCGGCTTCGGAGAGCTTGCGATCCACCGAGGTGTACTTGACGATGGCCGTCCTGACCGCCGCGAAGAAGGCGATCTCCTTTTTCAGCGCAGCGGCTTCGTCCAGCGTGCCGCACAGCGAGTAGGCTCGGGTGATCTGCGTAACCGTGTCGAGAAAGCGCCGCTTGCCGTTGTCCAGACCGAGGATATGGTTGGCCGCCGGAACCAGCAGCTCGGTCGCGCGGGTTTTGTCGGACATCGTACTCTCCTTCGTAGGAGTGAACTATGCCAGATAAGCCCAATGTCCATTTCCGACTGAGGCAATACAGAAGAGCTGACCCGGCAGGGCAACGATGCACTCGACCAGATCGGCCTCGACCAGGGCCTTGCGGATATCCCCTTCGCCGTTGGTGTTGGACGCCATGGAGCCGTTGGCCAGCAGCAGCGCCATCGAACCGGTGGGCGCGAGGTGATAGAGCATGTGCTGGAGCCAGGCGTAGTTGGCGTTGCTTTTCGGTGGCGTGCCATAGACCCAGCGCGGGTCGCCCTCCAGCTTGCCGTCCCACCATTCCTTGGTGTTGAAGGGCGGATTGGCCATCACGAAATCGGCGCGCAGGTCGGGGTGCTGGTCGTTGGTGAAGCTGTCGGCGGGCTGCTTGCCGAAGTTGAAGTCGATCCCGCGGATCGCCATGTTCATCGCCGCCAGCCGCCAGGTGGTCGGGTTGCTCTCCTGCCCGTAGATCGAGATATCGCCGATCCGGCCGCCATACTGTTCGATGAACTGCTCGCTCTGCACGAAGAAGCCGCCGGAGCCCATCGCCGGGTCGTACACCTTGCCCCGGTACGGCTCCAGCATCTCGACGATCAGCGAGACGATGGACTTGGGCGTGTAGTACTGCCCGCCCTTCTTGCCTTCGGCCAGGGCGAACTGCCCGAGGAAGTATTCGTAGACGTGGCCGAGAATGTCCTTGGCGTTCAGGCTGGCATGACGGAACGGGATCGACGACACCACCTCGCTGATCAGGCCGATCAGCTTGCTGGCGTCGAGTTGCAGCTGCGAGTAGCGGTTCTTTTCCAGCACCCCCTTGAGGCGCGGGTTCTCCCGTTCCACCGCCTCCAGCGCGTCATCGATCAGCCGCCCCACCGAGCGGAAGGTGTAGGTCGCGGTCTCGCCGTTTTTGATCTCGATCTCGGTACCCGCCGGCAGGGTGGCGTGGTTGCGGATGTTTTCCCAGCGCGCCAGCGCCGGCACCCAGAACACGTTCTTGGCGGTGAAATAGTCACGGTCTTCGAGTTCTTCCTCGATGACGGTCCGGTAGTCCTCGTCGGTATC
>CAYMHN010000379.1:0-4175 GCA_964390235.1 uncultured Candidatus Competibacteraceae bacterium | reverse complement strand
GCAGGGTCTGCTCGGCCATGAACGCATAGCTCCAGTGCCAGTGCGTCTTGATCAGCCGAAACACGCGGGTGCGTTCGGGCAACGCTGGAAACAGCGCCCGATAGTCCCGGACCAGCCAGCGGTAGAAAGCCCGTTCGCCGACGCCCTTGAGGGCGAATAACAGCGCCACGGTCACCACCTCGCTCGGCCACAGCCGTGCCTGCGGGTGCTTGCGCTAGCCCAAGGACTGGAACCGGTCGTCTACCCGGCAGAACAACTCGGTGATAAAGCGGTCCGTCGCACGGTCGTGCGTGCTCATGCGTGCCTCCGCCACCTACGGCAGGTTGGTTGTGCTTCCTGTCAAGGTGGACGGTGCGCATGAGCTCGTCAAGACCGAGTGAAACTAGCACCATTGGTTATAAGGTGTATAGGCAGTGTAAACCACTTTTTCGGCGGCCAGAAGCCTCTCCTCATCGGTGTCGGCACCTCGGTCGGCGGTTGCTCGGACTCGCAAATCGCCTCCGAGTGGCCTCACGGCGCCCGAATCCACCCCGGCAACAGGTTCGCCGGCACGCTCTTCGCGCAGGCCCCTGCAACCAGGCGCCACCACGCCAGCGCCACCCTGGCCGCATCGTTGACGGCGCAGCCCAAGGGACGTCATCGTGGGGTCATCCCCTCTCGTCAAACAGCCCCCGCCGGGGTGGCGCCCGGCACGGCGGCCGCCTCGGGGCTTGGGGCTCAGCCGCTTTCGTATCCAGGTGGATGAGGATCCTCTCGATCACCTCGGGATCCTCGATGCAGGCGATGATTCGCACCGCCCCGCCACAGGCCGGGCAGGTCTCGATCGGGCCGCGTTCGGATCGATACCGAAGACCCGCTTGAGGCGTTGCGCCCACGTCATCGCGGCGCGGCGTTCGGCCGCTGTCGGCTCCTCCAGCTCCCTGGTGTCAGGCTGACCACCCCTGCCCCGCTTGGCCGGTGTCACCCGTCCCCGGTACCCACTGTTTGGAGCAAACACGCCGTGGAAGCGGGTGAGGTCGACCCGCAGTTTCGGCACCAGAGCCGCCAGCCAGGCGATGAAATCCAGCGACTCGAAGATGACGTGCGTCGTGCCGTCCCGGTAAGGGGTCTTCAGCTGGTAGCGGACGTTGCCATTCGGGGGTGTCGGTCCGGGACCATGGCTTTCATGGGCGACATTCTCCTCCGGATACACTCATTCCTTCGCGCTCCACGCCCCCAGCAGCCTGGGCAGATCGCCGAAGCGCCCGATCAGGCCGAATACCAGCACGCTGACCGCGATGAACAGCACCGCCACCGAGGCCATCACCGGGGTGTAGCCGTAGCGCAGCGCGTTGAAGATGCGGATCGGCAGGGTTTCCATGACGAAACCCACGGTCATTAAGCGTGATCACGGTGGCGATCAGCGCCGGGCGAGGAGGAGATGACCGGAAGCTTGTCGGGGTCGAATCCGGCGCGGGGTCGGGTAAAGCCGCTGCTTCAGACCGTGCCGGTGCGGGCGGCTTGTCCCTGCTTTCTTGCCGCAATCACAGCGAGCATCACCGCCGTTGCGGCGCGCTTATTGGCCCGCAGCCAGTCTTGCTCTGATGGTGTCAGCATCCTCGGCTCTGAGGAGGTATCGTGCTTCAGACTCGGTAAGGGCGTCAAAGCCGTAGCCGAATCGCGCTGTCCACCAGTTTTCAAGATCGCCATGCTTGCGCCTCAGGTCGTTCAGGGTTTGTCGCGACAACCCGATGATAGCTGAATAGTCCTTGCCTGTCAGTGCGGTTGCGCCGGCGAACAGGCCACCACCGGCGAGGAGATGGCCTCGGAGGTTGGCAATGGTTCCACCTTGTCCGACGAAATCATCCACAATCCAGTATTGCCTGCCCGCTTCCACAGGGCCGTCGAAGATCGCGGGATTACCGAGCCGTTTCCAGCCAGATGCGCCGGTGTGCCCGGCACGATTCACCTGGAGGATCTCGGTATCAACGTCAAGTTCGAGACACGCAGCGAGGACCACCGCCATGCCCTGTGGAATCATGTTGCTGCTTTTGCCCTCGATGGCGTGCACCGCGACGATAACGGGATTCCCGGCGCGGATCGTAGCGCCGGTTTGCTCAATCCAGCCGTGGGCAAGAAACCGCTCGGCGAGATCGACAGCGGCTACCGGGTCACCGTTTTTCGCCGCAGTATAAGCGGGATGCTGCTTGACCTCGGCAATACCGGCAACGATATCGACCCGCTCGTTTCCCTGCCAAGGCCAACGGACTGCCTTCGATCTCCCCTCTGCGTCGTCTGTCACCCGGCCTCTCGCTACTGCTATTCGATGGCTTTCATGGGCTGGTTTCTCCGGGTCCGATCATTCCTTGGTGCTCCACGCTCCCAGCAGTTTGGGCAGATCACCGAAGCGCCCGATCAGGCCGAACACCAGCACGCTGACCGCGATGAACAGCACCGCCACCGAGGCCATCACCGGGGTGTAGCCGTAGCGCAGCGCGTTGAAGATGCGAATCGGCAGGGTTTCCATGACGAACCCCACGGTCATGAAGGCGATGATGTACTCGTTCAGACTCAGCACGAAGGCGAAGGCGAAGCCGCAGACCGCGTAGGGCAGCGCGTTCGGCACGACTACCGTCCGGAACACGGTGCGCTCGTCGGCGCCCAGGGTACGGGCCGCCTCCAGCAGTTCCCGGTCGATGGACTCCAGGCCCAGTGACACCGTCACCAGCGGCAGGGCCACCAGGAACACGCCATGGGCGATGATCACGTTGAGGTGCTGGCCGTGCAGGCCGAAGCTGGTGTAGAACAACAGAAAGCCCAGCGCCATGATCACCGGCGGCAGCACGAAGGGCATCAACCCCAGCCCGTACAGTATCCGGGCGTAGAACAGGCGGTAGCGCCACAGGGCATAGGCGATGGGCACCGCCACCGACAGCGCCAGCAGCGCGCTGCCCAGGGCGATCATCAAGGTGTTCAGCAGCGCGTTGAACCAGGCTTCGTTGGTGAAGATCTCCGCATACCAGCGCAGCGACAGGCCCTGCGGCGGAAACCGCAGGAACTGGGTCTGGTTGAGCGAAATGGCGGCGATCACCAGCAGCGGTGCCAGCAGGAACAGCGCCACCAGGCCGATGTACAGATTGCGCGGCAATCGGCTCATGCGCGCACCCGGAAGCGGCTCTCGAACCAGCGGGTCAACAGTACCAGGCTCAGGCTCAAACCCAGCAGGAACACCGCCAGGGCGGCGGCGAACGGTAGATTGGACTGGAAAATGGCCTGGTCGGTGATCAGCACCGACAGCGTCCAGTGGGCCGGTCGGCCCAGCACCTGCGGGATCAGCACCGCGCCCAGGGTGAACACGAACAGGGTGATGCCGGTGGCCACCAGGGCCGCGCGCAGCTGCGGGATCACCACGGTGAAGAACGTCCGCAGCGGCGTCGCCCCCAGGGTCCGTGAAGCCTCTTCCAGAGCCGAGTCCAGCCGGGACAGTGGCGGATACAGCATCAGGATGGCGAACGGCAAACCCAGATAGACCAAGGCCACCAGCACCGCACCGAAGCCCGGATACAAGGCCACCGGCTGCTCCAACAGGCCCAGCTGGACCAGCAGATTGGATACGCCGGCGGTACGCGACAGCAGCACCTGCCAGCCGAAGGCGATCAGCACCTCCGACAGCGACAACTGGGCCAGTACCAGCACCAGCCAGATCACCTGGAAACGGCGCCGCAGTCGGGTGATGAAGTAGGTGAACGGCAGCGCCACGGTCACGCACAGCACCGCCACCAGGGCGCAAATGCCCACCGAGAACCAGGCCACGTTGATGAAGAAGGTGCCGACGAAGCGCTGGTAGTGGGTGAGTTCAAACCCGGCCTGAAAGGCTCCGCCGGGCTGCTGGCTGGCCACGCTGGCCGCCAGGATCAGCACGAACGGTATCAGAAAGAATACCGCCAGCAGCAGACCCGGATAGACCAGCAACAGCCAGCGCCTCCGGACCGGATCACCGGCGATCGCGCCCACGCTCAGTCCACCAGCAGCCGGCAGGCGGCGGCCGGCAATTCCACGCTTACCGCCTCGCCCACCGCCACGGCCGGTCGGTCGCGCGGCGAGACCAGCGCGGTGATCCGCTGCCCGGCGCAATCCACCATGATCTCGACGGTCGCGCCCAGATCGCGGATGAAACCGACCCGCCCCGGCAGCCG
>CAYMHN010000378.1:0-4192 GCA_964390235.1 uncultured Candidatus Competibacteraceae bacterium | reverse complement strand
GTGACGGCGCCGTCGCAATCGAGAATGGCCGGATCGCCGCCGTTGGCAAAACCGCTGATGTGGCGCGACAGTTTCGATCCGCCGATGTCATTGATGGCCGTGGCCGCCCTGATCGGTATAGTGATCCTGGCCAGTTCCACCACCATCCGCGTGCAGCGCTCCGATGCCGGCCTTCAAGAGTGGCTGCTGGGCGGTTTCGCCCTGGCACTGATGGCCATCGCCCTGTGGGGGATCGTCGCTTCCATTGTGCGCACCCACCGGGTCGGGGTGCTGCACGAGGTGCTGCTGCGCACCATGACCATCAGCGCGATGATCTTCGGCACCATCATCGGCGCCAGCATCTTCGCCCTGGTGTTCCGCGGTCTGGGCGGCGACACCCGCATCGAGGCGTTCATCGAGCTACTGCCGGGCGGCCCGGACGGCGCCCTGCTGTTCGTCATGCTGCTGATCTTCGTGCTGGGGTTCTTTCTCGACTTCGTCGAGATCTCGGTGATCATCCTGCCCATCGTCGCCCCGGCCCTATTGCTGATGGGCCTGGACCCGATCTGGCTGGCGATGCTGATCGCGATCAACTTGCAAACCAGCTTCCTCACCCCGCCGTTCGGTTTCTCACTGTTCTACCTGCGCGGCGCGGCGCCCAAGGAGATCAGCACCGGCCAGATCTACCGAGGCGTGGTTCCGTTCATCGGCCTGCAAGCCGTCGGCATGCTGCTGATCTGGCTGTTCCCGGCGGTGGCGACGACCTTGCCGGGCTGGTTGTTCGGCTGAGGCTCAGAGAAAATGCCCGGCGAAGCGCAGCCGGGGTTGCCAGTAGGGGTTGTCCAGCGGCTCGATGCGCACCCGGCTGCGGCTGTTGGGGGCATGCACGAAACGCCCGTCACCGATGTAAATCCCCACGTGGTCGATCCGGCGCCCGCGGGTGGCGAAGAACACCACGTCGCCGGGCTGCATGCGTGATGGGCTGACGCGCCGCGCGGCGCGCGCCTGTTCGTGGCTGCTGCGGGGGATGTTCCGGCCGATCTGGCGATACGCTCGCTGCACCAGGGCCGAGCAGTCCAGTCCGCCGGCGTCGGTGCCGCCGTAACGATAGGGCGTGTCCAGATGCCCCAGCGCGGCCTGGACGATCTCGACCCGTGCGCCCGCGTGCGGCGTCATGTCTCGGGGCGAGGTACTGCAAGCGGACAGAAACACGGCGGTGGCCATCAGCCAGGCCGGTGCCGACTTGGTGATCGGCTTGGGCAAGCGGTTCGGCAACACCGTCCTCCCCTGCGTTGTTGCGATGCGCTTGAGCTTAGACCGCAAGCGCGGATTTGTCATCCCCGCCTATCCGGCTGGCCGTGCCGGTCGTCCGCTGCAAGCGGAGTCAGCCAGTTCTCGGTATGCACTCCGGGGTATTTGGCGAAGTCCTTGGCATTGTTGGTGACGATAGTCACGCCGAGCGACTTCGCGTGCGCCGCGATCAGCTTGTCGAGATGGTCTTGCTTGCTGTCGCGCGTCGCCAGCCCGATCGGACCGTACGCGATGCCGGCGGCGGCATCGAACGGCACAACCGGGATGTCTTCGATCAGGCTGGACAGATTGGCGCGCTCCTGTGCCGGATCGCTGGACACG
The DNA here is from genome assembly GCA_964390235.1 of uncultured Candidatus Competibacteraceae bacterium. Classification (GTDB taxonomy): domain Bacteria; phylum Pseudomonadota; class Gammaproteobacteria; order Competibacterales; family Competibacteraceae; genus CAYMHN01. The sequence continues at coordinate 2,581 of CAYMHN010000378.1, read as the reverse complement.
GCAACCCCGTATTGCAGCTCCGCGAAGGTGATCGCGGACATCACCACGTCGCCGACATAGCATCGGGCAAAGTGCTGGGCGACTTCCTCCGGCTGCTTCTTCATCAGGTAGATGCACATATTGGTGTCGAGCAGGTAGCGCGGCATTACAGCGCATCTCGCTCGGCTTGTTCCTGGTCGCCACGCCCTTCGGCCAGGAAGTCGGGGGAAAACCTGGCGAACTTGGCCAATACGCCGGACAAGGGTCGGCGTGCCGGCCGGATACGGAGTTCCGCGCCTACACGCTCGATCTCGAACTCGATGTCGGTACGTTCGAAAGCCAGATCCGCCGGGATGCGCACGGCCTGGGAGTTGCCATTCCTGAAGACCCTGGTGATGTGCATGGGAAGCTCCGGCAATGGATGTACGGGTGTGTATTCTAGCGGTTCCAAAGCGCGGTGTAAACACAAGAATGTACATTCATGGTCAGGGTTTCATGGTATTCCGCCAAAGTGGCGCGCAAAACGAATGTGCCATATAATGTGGCGCGAATATTTTTTGTGGCGCAATATGCCTTCCGCACCTCATGCCCAAACAGATCCCACAGGACGAACTCGATGCTGTCGTACAAGCGGTGGCCGGATTGCCCGGAGGGGGTTCCATCGAGGACATCGCCGAAGCACTGGCGATCAATCTGCCGCGGCGTACTCTGCAACGCCGCCTGGCCCTGCTGGTCGAGCAGCAGCGCTTGGCCATCGAGGGAAGCGGGCGAGGGCGTCGTTATCGGTTATCTTCGATCAGACTTGAGGGCGCACTCCCTGGGTTAAAGGGCCTGATACAGTTCTACATCCCCGTTTCAGCCGAAGGGGAGAACATCAAGCGAGCAGTCCGGGCACCGGTCCAGAACCGCCATCCGGTCGGCTACAATCGCGCATTCCTCGATGCCTATCGCCCCAACGACAGCTGCTATCTGCCGGCGGAAACCCGACAGCACCTGTTCGAAGCAGGGCATTCGGCGGACGGCGAGCGACCGGCTGGGACCTATGCGCGGCAGATCTTCAACCGCTTGTTGATCGACCTGTCCTGGAACTCCAGCCGTCTGGAGGGGAACACCTACTCGCTGCTGGAAACCGAGCGCCTGCTGGAGCTGGGCGAATCCGCCGAAGGCAGGAGTGCGCGCGAAGCGCAGATGATCCTGAACCACAAGGCGGCCATCGAGTTTCTGGTGGAGTCGGCCGAGGAAATCGGCTTCAATCGGCACAGCATTCTCAATCTGCATGCCCTGCTGGCCGACAACCTGCTGGCCGATCCGCAGGCTGGCGGGCGCCTGCGTGCGATTCCGGTAGGTATCGGGGGGACGGTCTATCATCCGCTGGAGGTCCCGCAGCTGATCGACGAGTGTTTCCGGCAGATTCTCGACACGGCAGCGGCTATCGAAGATCCGTTCGAGCAGGCGTTCTTCGCCATGGTGCATCTGCCCTACCTCCAGCCGTTCGAGGACGTGAACAAGCGGGTATCCCGGCTTGCCGCCAATATTCCGCTGATCCGCCGCAACCTGTGCCCATTGTCATTCGTGGACGTGCCGGAGCGGGCCTACGTCGACGGCATCCTCGGCGTGTACGAACTGAACCGGATCGAACTGCTGCGCGATGTGTTCGTCTGGGCCTACCAGCGTTCCTGTGCTCGCTATTCGGCGGTACGCCAATCGCTGGGCGAGCCGGATCCGTTCCGCCTGCGCTACCGAGCAGTGATCGCCGAGATCGTGGCCGAGGTTGTGAGCAGGTGCATGGACAAGAAGGTGGCGGCCGCGTTCATCAAGCGATGGGCTCAGGAAAAGACACCGCCGGAAGACCAAGCGCGCTTCATCGAGGTCATCGAAACCGAGGTCATGAGCCTGCACGAAGGGAATATCGCGCGGTATCGTCTGCGGCCGTCGGAGTATCAGGCGTGGCGCGGGAGCTGGCGCTGAACCGGGTTGCTGCTCAAATCCTCCGGGGCGTCCACGCAACCGACCAGACTCCGGTAGTGTGGGCAACTTGTTGCCCACGCCGCCCGGCTGGTTTCATTCACGCAATAACTCAACACCCCCGCCACCGCGGCTTGCGCTTCTCGGCAAACGCCCGTGCCCCCTCGCGCTGATCCTCGCTGCCGTACAGCCGGTCCACGGTCGGCAACCGGCGTTCGGTGATCCGTCGCAGGGCCTCGCCGAACGGCAGGGTCTCGCATTCCCGGCTCACCTCCTTGATCGCGGCGAACACCAGCGGCGGGCCATCCGCCAGCCGGTCGGCCAGTTCGCGGGCATGGGCCATGAGTTCCTCGGCCGGAACGACCCGGTTGACCAGACCCCAGCGGTGGGCTTCCTCGGCGTCCATCCAGCGGCCGGTGTAGAGCAGCTCCATGGCGATGTGCCAGGGAATGCGCCGGGGCAGCTTGATGGTGGCGGCATCGGCCAGGGTGCCGGCGTCGATCTCGGGCAGCGCGAAGCGGGCGCTGTCGGCGGCGAGGATCAGGTCGGCCGACAGGGCCAGCTCGAAACCGCCGCCCACCGCCAGGCCGTTGACCGCAGCGATCACCGGCTTGTTCAGGCCGGGCAGGGATTGCAA